>CAZOTB010000003.1:45377-87380 GCA_964582645.1 uncultured Verrucomicrobiota bacterium
CGCCGCTGCGGGAACATTGTACCGAATTACCACCAACGGCAGCATCGCCGTCGAAGCCTACGGCTTCATCCAGCCCCAAGGCGTCCTTGCAGACAAACAAGGGCGCAAGTATGTGGCCGACGCGTCGGCCGGTACAGTCTATCGCCTCGACGCCAACGGTCAGATTACGACGCTGGCCAGTGGGCTGCAGAATCCCTGCTGTCTCGGCTTCGACGCCAAGGGAAACATACTTGTATCGCATGAGATGGAGACCACAGGCGCCATCACACGGCTGACTCCAGACGGTGAGCAGACCACTATCGCCACAGGATTCATCAACGCACAGGGATTACTGGTGGATCAATCCGGACACATCGTCGTCGCTGCCGAAGGATTCGAGGGTGAGGATGAATCGTTGGCTTCCGGTTTGTTCCGCATTAAAGCAAATGGAAAGGTCGAACAATTCGTGGACCTCGGTGGCATCCAGCCCGGCGGCCTTGCCCTTGGATCGAAAGGCGCGATTCTTTTCTCCGGCACGTCGGAGGGCGAAGGCTATCTCTTTACCACGGTCAAGAACGGCGAGTTCGAGACGCTGCTGCGAGGATTCCAAAAGCCGGGTGGCATCGCGGCCAACTCGGACGCGATCTATGTGGCCGACGAAGCCGCCGGCGATGTGTGGAAGGTGTTTCTGTCGAAAACCGCAGATGTCGCAGATAACGCAGATAATCTATCTTCCATCCTCCATCCTCCATCCTCGCTTAGTCCGGTCGCCCATCCCCCCACTCCCCCACCGCCCCAATCTCCCGGCAACCCTTGGGGCTATCACGGCGCGCCCGACTACGACAAGATTCCGGTGACGCCGGAGGGCGTTCCATCCGCGGGAGAAGGAACCACGGCGGTCATCGGCAGAGTGCTACGCACGGACGACGCGCCTCTGGGGAACGTCACCGTGCGACTTGGGAGGAAAGCGACCCGCACCAACTCGCAGGGCTGGTGGATGCTCCCGGATGTTCCGGCCGGGCATCAGGTCATGATGTTCGATGCGCGCTCCGCCGACCGCGATGGCATCCACTATCCCATCACGATGGTGGCGTGGAAACTGGACGCGCATAAAGACAACCGCCTGCCTTTCACCACCTACTGCCCGATCCTCGATACAGCGCACACCACCCAGATTGATCCGAAACGTGACACCGTGCATACCACGCCACTCATTCCCGGTTTGGAAATCCATATCCCGAAAGGGGCGAAGATTACTTCCGTGGATGGCACCCCGGTGACGAGCATTACCACAACACTGGTTCCGTACGACAAACCTCTGTACCCCATGAGTCTTGTGAAAGACGAAGGTAACCACTTCACCATGCAGCCCGGTGGTGCCGTATCGAGCAAACCCATCCGAGTTGTGTATCCGAATCTCCCCTGTAAGAACCCGCAGGGCTATCCGCGGGGCACGCGGGTCCAGCTCTGGGAATACGACCCCATGGGCCATGGCGGATGGCATCAGTATGGCACCGGCGCAGTCACTGAGAGCGGCAACCAGATCGAGGCAGAGAACGGCGAGGGCTTTCGTGTCTTTGGATGCGCCTTGAGCTCACGCACTCTTGTGCCCCGGCTGGGCACTGGTGGGTGCGTAGGCAGGCCGGTGGATCTCGCCACCGGTGCGTTCTTCGAATCGGCCACCGACCTCGTGGTGCCGGGTCTGATGCCGCTGGTGCTGAAGCGGACGCTCCGCAACCAGAGCAGCTTCAGCCGCCATTTCGGAATCAACATGTTCACCCCCTTTGACCTTATGCGCTTCGGTTCCCCCGGCGGCGGCCTCGGTAGTTACATCGAGTTCTACGACGACCGGGACACGGCCTTCCGCTTTATCTTTACGACGTCCACTCCTCACAACACCTACGCAGCGACGGAAGCCGGTACCAATGATGTGCGATTCGCAGGGGCGAAGATTCTGCAAATCAAAACACAAAACTATCCCACCGCCGATGGCAACAACTACTTCCTGTACTTCAAGGACGGCACCATGTACGGCTTCGATGGGCACGGGCACTTGAGGGAAATCCGTGATCCCAGCCAGAACAGCATCCTCATTGAGCGCGACGGACCTGGACTTGGCATGACCAAGATTACCCAGCCCAGCGGACGGTACCTGATCTTCGAGTATAACACCTCCGGCCCGGCCACCAACTACGTCTCGAAGGTCACCGATTCTTCCGAGCGATTCGTCTCGTACGCCTACGATGCCTCGAACCGCGTCTCGGTGGTCACGAACACGATGGGCGGCACCACCAAGTATTTCTACGACAACAACCACAATTGCACCAATATCACGCTGCCCAACACGGTCGTGGCCGTCCAGAACACCTACGACAGCGTCAACCGGGTCACGCAGCAGACGCTCGCCGACACCGGGTCGTTCCTGTTCAAGTATTCCACCAACGCCAGCGGCATCATGACCCAGACCATCGTGACCAACCAACTGCTCAAGCCGACCACGTACAACTTCGACGAATTCGGTTTCCAGACCAACGTGGTGGACGCGCTGGGCAACACCACCACCTACATCCGCGATTCCACCACCCATGCGATTCAGATGATCATTGACCCGCTCACGCGCACGAACAGCTTCGCGTACGACTCGAACGGCAACATCACCGCCTTTACCAACGCGCTCGGCAAATTCACCACGTTCACGTATGATTCGAGCTTCAACCGCGTGGCAACCGTGACCGATCCGTTGAGCCACACCACCACGTTCACCTATGGCAACGGCGGCACGCTGACCTCGATCACCGATGCGAACAACAAGACCACGACCATCACGTACAACGAACAGGGCCTGCCCCTCTCAGTCACGGATCCACTTGGGAACGCATACACTTTTTCTTACTGCGATTCGCTCGACCTGAGGACGGTCACCGATCCGCTCGGCAACGTGGTGCGGCGGCAGGTGGACACGCTCGGACGCCCGGTGCAGTTGGCCGACCCGCTCGGACGCGCCACGAAGCTCAACTACACCGATCAGACCGGTTGTCCCTCGTGCGGCACGTCGGTGGGCGACCTGGTGTCGCAGATCGTGGACGCCCGTAGCGGCACCAACTCCTTCGGCTACGATGCCGTGGGCAACCTCACGAACGTGACCGACGCGCTGACGCACGTGGTCAGCTACCAGTACGATGGTGTGGGCCAGTTGACCAATCGCATTGACCAACTGCTGAACCCCGAGAAGTACGCTTACGACACCCGGGGCAACGTGACCAGTTTCACCGATCGGCGGGGGACGAACGTGACGTTCACGTACGATTCGCTTGACCGGCGGACGAATATCGCCTACGGAACGCAAAGCACGGTGAGACTCCAATACGACAGCGTGAGCCGGGTGACGAACATCGTGGACTCCGTCGGCGGCACGATCCGGCTGGCGTACGATGCGCTCGACCGGCTGACGACGGAGCGAACCCCGAACGGCACGAACACCTACACCTACAACGACGGTGGCCTGCGCACGAACCTGACCATGACGGGCGAGACGGCGATCACGTATCGGTACGACGTGCTCAACCGGCTGACCAACGTGGTGCAAGGCTCGACCTCGGTGAGTTTAGCGTACGACGATCTGGGTCGGCGCACGCAATTGACCCTGCCGAACAGCATGGTCGTGCTCTACTCGTACGACACTGCCTCTCGGCTCACCAACATCACCTATCAAGGCTCGACGACGAACAAGATCGAATACGGCTACTGGCCCGACGGCAGCCGGTATTCGCAGAACAGTGCCCTTGCCGCTTACCTCTTACCCTCTGCTGTCGCCTCGGCGACCTATAACGCCGCCAACCAGCAGTTGACGTTTGGCTCGTACACGAACAAGTACGACCTCAACGGGAATGTGACGAACATCCACAACAGCGCCGCGGCGACAACCAATCGGATCGTATGGAACGCACGCAACCAGATCACGAACCTGGCCGGTTCGGTGACGGCGCGTTTCCTGTACGATGGGCTTGGCCGTCGGATCACGCGGGTGGTGGGCAGCACGACGGAGCGATACCACTACGATGGCCTGGACATCATGCTCCAGAAGAGTTCGAGTGGCACCGTGCAGACCCGGTATTTCCGGGGCCTGGGCATAGATGAGCCGTGGCAGCGGCTCGATGTGGGCGGTGCGGGCACGAATCGCAGCTATCTTGCGGATGCGGTGGGGAGCATTGTGGCCCTGGCCGATGGGAGCAAGGTCGTCCAGACCGAATACGATTACGATCCGCTCGGGACGGCGACGGGGTCCGGCAGCGGTAACAAGAATGCGTTCAAGTTCACCGGTCGGGAAGATGATGGTACCGGCCTCTATTACTACCGGGCGCGCTACTATCACCCGGGTCTTGGGAGATTCATCAGCGAGGATCCAATTGAGTATTTCGGCGATGACATCAATCTGTACGTTTATGCTTATGATGATCCAATCAACGTGACCGATCCAGAGGGTGAGGTCGGACTGGCCGGTGCCGCAATTGGGGCGGGGCTCGAGATCGCCTTCCAATTGCTACAAAACGGTGGCCGAATAGAATGTATTGACCTGTACGACGTTGGGGTTTCAGCCGGAGTCGGGGCAATTGGAGTCGGAGTTCTTTCGGGAGGGGCCAAAGTATACAAAGCTGCCAAAGAGTTGAGAAGGCTAAAGAAATACGGACCGGACAATCCCCTGTTCAAACGCAATAGTAAGGGCATCAAGGTACGAAAAAACGTGGACAAGGCTCGAGCGAAGCAAGAGGAAAAGATTGGGGAAGCAGTTGCCGTAAGTGGAGGTTGGCAGGCCGTGAAGGAGTTTTTCAAACGCGCAAACGATTGTGAAGATGAAGAACCTTGCGAGGAGGAATGAAGCGCCTTCTGGTACTGTTTGGCTGGGGAATAGTCTTGGGAACTGTCTATGTCGTTGCGTCGAGGTTCGGCAACGCAGGCAAGTTGATTTTTCTGTTATGTCTTTTGATAACGGCGGCTTTGGTGGCGCCGATAAAACGGCGACTGTATTCGAAGCTCAGACGACGCATTAGCTCGATGACTGAAGCTGACAAAAAAAAGGCGCTCGAAGCTTTGGATTCTGACGTCGCAGCAGATCTCAACCTTCCCACAAGGGAGAAGCCTGGAAAGATGGACCATTGAAACTCCAACGACTTGTTCTAAACCACGGTGACAGCAACAAACGTAAGAGGAGGGACCGGGGTCGTGTTTTCACAATTTCACAAACTGCAACGTCAAAACGTTCACCGATCGGCGGGGGACGAACGTGACGTTCACGTACGATGCGCTTGACCGTCGGACGAACATCGCGTACGGAACGCAGAGCACCGTGCGACTCCAATACGACAGCGTGAGCCGGGTAACCAACATCGTTGACACGGTCGGGGGCACCATCCGCCTTGCGTACGACGCGCTCGACCGGCTGACGACGGAGCGAACCCCGAACGGCACCAACACGTACTCCTACAACGATGGCGGGCTGCGCACCAATCTGACGATGACCGGCGAGACGGCGATCACCTACCGGTATGACGTGCTCAACCGGCTAACGAACGTGGTGCAAGGCTCGACCTCCGCGTCGCTGGCCTACGACGATCTCGGTCGGCGCACGCAGTTGACGCTGCCGAATGGGATGGTGGTGCTCTACTCGTACGACACTGCCTCTCGGCTCACCAACATCACCTATCAAGGCTCGACGACGAACAAGATCGAATACGGCTACTGGCCCGACGGCAGCCGGTATTCGCAGAACAGTGCCCTTGCCGCTTACCTCTTACCCTCTGCTGTCGCCTCGGCGACCTATAACGCCGCCAACCAGCAGTTGACGTTTGGCTCGTACACGAACAAGTACGACCTCAACGGGAATGTGACGAACATCCACAACAGCGCCGCGGCGACAACCAATCGGATCGTATGGAACGCACGCAACCAGATCACGAACCTGGCCGGCTCGGTGACGGCGCGTTTCCTGTACGATGGCCTTGGCCGTCGGATCACGCGTGTCGTGGGCAGCACGACGGAGCGATATCACTACGATGGCCTGGACATCATGCTCCAGAAAAGTTCGAGCGGCACGGTGCAGACGCGGTACTTTCGCGGCTTGGGCATAGACGAGCCGTGGCAGCGAGCGGACGTCGGCGGCGCCGGCACCAATCGCAGCTACCTTGCGGACGCGCTCGGGAGCGTCGTAGCCCTGGCCGATGGGAGCAAGGTCATTCAGACGGAGTACGACTACGAACCGTTTGGAACGACAACGGCATCCGGCAGCAGCAACAAGAATGCGTACAAGTTCACCGCCCGCGAAGAGGACGGCACCGGCCTCTACTACTATCGCTTCCGCTACTACCACCCAGCATTAGCCAGGTTCGTCAGTGAAGATCCTCTTGGCTATGCGAGTGGTGATTCGGATCTTTACGGATACGCGGCAGATAATCCAGTTGGCTTGCTGGACCCTCTGGGGCTTAGTCCAGAGGATGTGCTGCGGATTTTGGAGAATTATCAGCGACTCACTGACCAAATGGAGAAGGATGGCCATCGGGTTGGCCTCTGGCCTCCTGCGAGCAGTGCCAAGCTCGTCATAGGTCTTGGTGGGTGGGACTGCACTGCGCAAAGCGCAGATGTCGCTACAAAACTAAGGAATTATCCGTATCAGGACCAGTGGAGTTTCAATGTGGACTGGGATGTCCTCTTCGGTGTGCGCCATCATCAGTATGCAGTAGCTCGCTCTAGTAACCCTGCAGACCCGCTGATAAGGTTGGACCCATGGTGGGGCGATGTGTTCCTTTATTATCCCGGTCTATTGCCATCACGCGACTTTCCATTCCTCTACCCGCCTTCGGGCGTCCATTGCAATAGGGCACCATCTGCAGCCTGCACGAAGTAAGGCGTGGTAAATCGCAGGACTGCACTGATGAGAGCACGACAGGTCTTGATAATCGCAATGCTGCTTCTCGGATTGTCGGTCATTTACATCGTAGTTTGGGAGACAATGGCAATTGGCCATCTGACGGTAGCCCTTTGGGGATTGAATCCGCAGCCCGGGGAAGGTTCTGGTGTTACCATGGTAGAAGTAGTGGACAACGTAGGAGCTGCAAAGGTTCGGCTGGAATTCGACCTAAGGCTCAATTTGTGCGTGCAGCTAGTAACAATCGCCCTGCTACTATGGCTTCTCTTGGCGAACCGCCGGAAGCGGACAGGACCACCGGAGAAGCATCCGTGCGCAGAGGGACGAACGTGACGTTCACGTACGATTGGCTTGACCGGCGGACGAATATCGCCTACGGAACGCAGAGCACCGTGAGACTGCAATACGACAGCGTGAGCCGGGTGACGAATATCGTGGACTCCGTCGGCGGCACGATTCGCCTGGCGTACGATGCCTTGGATCGGTTGACGACGGAGATAGGCCCGAACGGCACCAACACCTACTCGTACAACGACGACGGATTGCGCACCAACCTGGCCAGCACGAAGTGGAAATGAAAAGGCCGGCGAGGTTGCCCTCGCCGGCCTGAGGAAGCAGCGAACCGAAGCTCGCTACCTTTACGGAATCGTCCCTTCCAGGTGCACGTCGTTGAATGCGTCGCGAATCTCGATGTTAAAACCCGACAGGTTCGTGACCGTGGACACGAAGAACGGCAAGGTCTCGCCAAGCTTCGTGTCGCGCCGGTAAAACACCGACGTGGGCGATGATTCGGTCATCTCGGCAATCTTGGTTTCGGCTGCGCCACCTGCGTTGGTGGACATATAGAGGCTGTACACCTGGTTGCCGAACAGGCTCATGGCGCGGATGTCGAGGAAGGATCGCCCCTGGGTGGCAGTGAACTTCACGCTGACCGAGCCTTTGGCCTTTCCGTTGGGGGGCACCTCCGGCAATACAAGCGCGGACTTGCCCTTGAAGTTGAAAATGCCGTTGTTCGAGGTCAGCGGCGGCACTTCGGTGACCAACACGGCGCCGACAGTGACGTTCGTGACGCAATCGTCAATATTGGTCGTGCAGTTCACCAGATTGGTCACGCAGTCGGTGACGTTGGTCACTCCTTCGACGATGTTGGTGATGCAATCGTCAAGATTCGTCGTGCAGTTCACGAGATTCGTGACGCAATCGGTGATATTCGTCGTGCCGGTGGGCTGGGAGATGAACAGGAACATTCCCGACAGGTCTCCGAGTTCGCCGACGCATCGCTCGCTCTCGCCATCGTCGTAGCAACCGAGCAATTGCACCGGAGCGAGGCCGTTGTTCGCGCTGTAGTCCACGACCCAGTGACCACTGAGCAGGCCGTTGAGCGCGCCGATCAAGAACACCTTGTTGGTGTCGAATCCGTTCTGAAAGCCGAGGAACAGACCAAACGAGTCGCCGCCGATGTTTTCCACATCCACCTTGAACGTCTGCTTTCCGCCGCTGTTCTTGAGGTCCACCGTACCCTGCGCGCCCGGGCTCGGGGTGTCCACCGTCCGCTGGAAGGTGGTGCGCGCAGAGGTGCTTGCCGCGCCTCCGCCGATCACCACGCGGGTGGCGCCCGGTAAAAAGGCGATCAAGGCGATGGCGACGATGACATATTTCTCAAAACAACGTGTTCTGTTCATGATTTGGCTCCTGCGTTTGCATTGCGTTGGGCGAAGCGCCTGTTTCCAGCGCACCCTTCGGGCACGACCAAGACGCTTTGCGTCAGCCTCATTAAATTAGCAGGTCAGATGCCCGCAGCGGTTTCGGCAGGGTCGGCAAACCGCCAATTACCGCAGAAGATAGGGAAATCGTGGCTTTGGGAGGGGTCGGAGTCGGGCGACAAGAGCGCCCGAGCTGGTCGGAAAACACAGGTCTGGACAAAATCGCACTACCGAAAGGGCACAGCTTTCCCTTCCGTTGTGGGTGCGCCAAACCGTCGCGAGCAGTCGCCGGGTTAATCCGGCTGCGGTGGCGCCGGCGCGGGCGGGACCACGCCGGAGAGGTACACGTTGTCGAACGCGTCGCGGATTTCGAAGTTGAACCCGTACAGGTTCGTGACCGAACCCACCTCGCCTGGAAGCGTTTCGCCAAGCTTGGTGTCGCGCTTGAAGACGCGACTGGTTCGTTTGAGTTCCACCATTTCGCCGATGTTGGTCACAACCGATCCGCCGACGTTGGTGGACATCCAGAGCGAATACACCTGGCCGCCCAGCAGGCCATCGGCGAGAATGCACAGGAACGACCGGCCCTGCGTCGCGGTGAACTTGGTCTGCACCGTCCCCTTGGCCTTCGAGCTGGGAGGCAGTTCGGGCAGCTCGAGGCTGTCCTTGCCCTTGCTGTTGAACTGGCCGGTGCCGCTCGTGAGCCTTGGCACCTGGGTGAAGAGGAAGGACGGGTAAATGATGTTGGTGGCACATGAGTCCAAGTTCGTGGTGCAGATGAGTTCCATCAACTCATTGGTGGTGCACACAATGTTGGTCACGCAATCAACGAGGTTGGTTGTGCTGTTGATCGTGGTCGCAATGGTGAGGAACAAGCCAGCCATGTCTTCGATGTCCTCCACGGGCAACGCGGGGTGGGCGGACCCGACCGAGTTGTATTGCATACTCCATCGATCATCTGGATTTTCGTCCAGCGGGCCGATCGGAAAAATGATGTTCGTCCCCGGAGTATGCAGGAAGCCGAAGAACAGCCCAAAGGAATCGCCCGGCAGATCTTGAATATCCACCGCGACCATCTGCTTGTCGCCGCTCTTCTTCAGGCTCAGTGTGCCGGACGGGCCCGGACTGGGCGAGTCGCCTCTCCGCTGGAAGGTGGAGCGGCCGGCGACCGTGGGTCCGCCGCCGCCGCCGCCCTGATCGCCGCCGGTGACGAACTGCACTGCGCTGGGGAAGAAAAGTACAACTGCAACCGCAATGACCAGATACCTCTCGAACCGTCTTTTCGCATTCATCGTGGCCTCCTGGCTAAGAGTTTTGGTGAAGCTCGGGCTACTGTTTGCTTTGTACGACAACACTCCTTCCCCCGTCAAGCGCCCTGAACAACTTTGCGTGTTCGGGCGGTTACCGCAGAGCCGACTTGATCCATCTGAGATTCGGCCGGGGCATGATGCCGTAGTGATAGAAGTTCATGTCGTGAACGCCGTGCCGACGCGCCGTGCGAACCTGCTCGGCCAGCGTGCCGGCATCGGGCGTGACAGGCGGGTAGGCGTGAAAGCCAGTGTGCAGGGGGGTTGCGGGGCTTTGGTTGTTTCGAATCGCCTCCTCCGTCTGCTTGGGCGCGCCGTAACACAGCAGCATGATCGAGTCGAAGTAACTGGCGATGTTCTCAAGCCGGTAGGCGCCCGTCCAGCGATCCATGAAGTGCATGAACACCAGCCGGGAACGACACGCCGCGCGAAGCTCGGCCATGAGCGAGCGCATCGTTTCTTCTCGCGCGGCAAGGTAGGCGTGCAGCGGTCTGGCCCTGGCGACGAACTCGTCCAGTGGTTGTCGTGTCGTCACGCCGGATTCGAATGTTCTCTCCACTGTCCGCTGAACGACCCGCGCCGCTGCAGTCGCGTCCGCGCCCGATTCTTTCGCTCGGCGTCGGCAGGAATCGCAGAAACAAAGCCCCAGCAGGAAACGATCAGTCGCGCCAAACGGAATGCCGAGCTTTTCGTGATAATGGAAGTGAGGGAAACCTTCGAAGCCGAACGACTCCAGTTCGACCGTTTGGATCGGATGGTTCCGCGTCAAATCGGTCAGCAGCGCGACCAAGTATGCGCGTACGTCCGGGTTCGCGGGACAGAGGCCGGTGCTGCTTCGCGAGCCGAACACGTTGCGCGTGGCACAATCCGGTCGCTGGCGACACAAGTGCGAGTTGTGTGTGCCAACGGTCCAAGAGTTGATCGCGAGCCCTCGCTTCTGGCATGCCGCGGCGATCTTCGCGAGCGGGTTTGATTTGTGCGCGAGCGGAGAAACTCTCGGTTTGAGTTTCGTTGTCTTGTAGAGCGATCTCTGCGGCTTGAAGTACAGCGAGGCTTCCGGCTCGCGGAACACACACGGTCGTTCTCCGCGGAGGCGGAAGTGTTCCACCGAGTGATACGCGGTGGCGACGCTGATGCCATCAAGTCCGGCGTCTTGGATCTCGGCGAGCGCGCGATCGAGCCGGCCGTCGAGAAAGTCCCACACGTAACACCAGATGCTCGTGGACATGGGACTTCATTAGCCGATCCTGCCCCGGCAGTACAACCGCGCTCTGCATCAAAACCACTTGAGTTTTACCGGGTGATCTGCTCTTAGTCGCGCAGTCAAGCGTTTTGACAACTGGCGAACAGGTCCCGAATCATCTTGAACAGCCCGCGAAACTCTACGTTCGATCGGACTCGCAACGGCCGGAGCGTGCGAGCCCCAACCGCGTCGCCTCGTTTTCCCGCTGCAGCGAACCATTGGAGGAACCATGTCCATTGAGAAAATCCTGATCGTCGAAGACAACCAGGTGTACGCGAAAGACCTGGCAGAGTTGTTGCGGCAAAGCCGCTACGACGTCGCGCTCGCGCCCCGGCTCGCCGCGGCTCGCGAGTTTCTGGCCAGAGACACATTCGATTTGCTGCTGCTCGATCTCACGCTGCCGGACGGCAACGGAGTCGAGCTTCTCAAAGAACTCCAGACACGCCCGCAACAACCCGTCACCGTGATCATGACCGCCAATCCCACCGTGCAGTCGGTCGTCGAATGCATGCGTCACGGAGCGTTCGACTATCTGCCGAAGCCGTTTGGGATGGACGAATTCGAGATCACCATCGAGAAAGCCACCACGTTTCACAAATTGGTGAAAGTCAACCAGTACCTCAGCCACAAGGAGGACGAGGACAGTTCGTTCGAACTGCTCGGCAAGAGCCCCGCCATCGAACAACTGCGGCAGCTCATCCGCAAGGTCGCGCGCACCGACGCCACGGTGTTGATCCAGGGCGAGAGTGGCACGGGGAAGGAATTGATCGCGCGCGAACTCTATCGCCAAAGCTCCCGCGCCAGCGCGCCGTTCATCCGCGTCAACTGCGCCGCCATCCCCGAGAACCTGATCGAAAGCGAATTCTTCGGCCACGAGAAGGGTTCGTTCACGGGCGCGATCAACAAACGCGAAGGCCGTTTCGAGTTGGCCCACGGCGGCACGATCCTTCTCGATGAGATCAGCGAGATTTCGCCCCAGGTGCAGGCGAAACTATTGCGCGTCCTGCAGGAGCGCGAACTCGAGCGTGTCGGCGGCACCCGCACTGTCAAGGTGGACGTGCGCGTCATCGCCACCACCAACCGCAAGCTCGAGGAGAGCGTCGCGCGGAAAGAATTCCGCGAAGACCTCTACTTCCGACTCAACGTCGTGCCCATTCTCGTCGCTCCGCTGCGCGAACGACGTGAGGACGTGCCGATGCTGGCGGAGCATTTTACGCAAAAGTTCTCCCGTCAGCACGGTGTGAAAGTGCGCGGAATTTCACCCGAGTGCATGACGGCGATGCGCGAGCACTCGTGGCCCGGCAACGTGCGCGAACTGCAGAACGTCATCGAACGCGCTGTGATTCTCTGCAGCGATGGCGAGATGTTACAGCCGCAGCAACTGGGTCTCGTTCGCCTCGAGCTGCCCGTGACGCGGTCGGAACGCACCGCGCCGCAGCCGGTAGCCATGAGCGATAATGCACCTGCGACAGAAGACTTTGTCACCCTTGACGAACTCGAAAAGCGTCACATCCTCGTCGCGCTCGAACGCTGCGGTGGCAACCGAACCCATGCGGCGAAGCGGCTTGGCATCAGCATCCGTACACTCCGCAACAAGCTCAACGAGTACAGCGGCAAGCCTAAAGCCGACGAGGCCGCCGAGGAAGCAGAGACAGTAGAAACCCCGCCTTCCCGCATCGTCAAGCCAGCCTAGTTTGACAAGGTTAGATTCGATCTAATCGCCAGTGCTCGTCGGCTCTTTCATTAACACTCCGCTTCAGCGAAGTCTGCGACCTCAAACCGAAGAGAGCGCTCGTTCCGAATCGTCCTCGTCCTCGTTCTCGTCGTCGTCGTCGACATCCCCAACATCGAGTACGAGGACGAGGACGAATGGCCGAACCCCCGCTCATGCGGGCAAGGCCGGGGCTTCTGTTGCAATCGAAAACTCGGCTCATTTGTAAACGTTTTGGGTGTAAAGAAGAGTCAGCAGGGTGATGCTGGGCTGGGAATGAGAGGCAACCGCTTCAGCGGTTTCTGTCGCCGTGTCAAAACCGCTGAAGCGGTCAGTAGCGCCCTGCATTTGGTGATCACCCCACTGAAGTCATTGGTATCAACACAAGTTCCCAAAACGCGCTGGCGCGACGGCTCGGACGTCGTGCCGTCGGATCGCCGAGGCTCTGACTCGCCGCCCCCGCGTCCGAGGCGTCAGAGCCGCCGAAATCACGGGCACGACGTCAGAGCCGTCGCGCCAACACAGAGTGAGAATCGCTCGGAAAACGACACCCTTCCCGACTTGTGTAGATGCCAATGGGAGAAGCGAGGTGTTGATGAGAGATTCCCAGGAATCAATCGAATCCAACATTTTCAAACTAGTTACTCGGCAGGATTTTCCTTCCTCCCCGCGCCCCGTGGCCGAATGCCTGTTTTCCAAGGGTTTGCTCGCTGGCATGGGCTAGGCTCGATTGTGAACTCAGTGAGTTCACATGAGAACGTCCCAACTCACGATGCAGGCTCTGTTGGCGGTGCGGTTGCGACAGGAACAAACCGCGCTCCGGCAATACGGTGACGCGATTAGCGCCCGGCAGGCGGCTTTTGAAAAGCTCGAAGCGCTCAAACGCCACTGCGACCAGAGTTGGGCACTGCACCGCGACGAAGTACGGCGGGGAGCGAGCGAAGCCCAGCTCAGTCAGGTCGAGAGCTACTGCCTTTCCGTCGAGGCCAGCCGGAAACAATGCGAAACCGACATCCTCGAAGCGCAGCGGCAGGTGGATCAACGCTGGCAGCGGCTCGTCCACGCCCGCAAACAGCGCGAGTTGCTGGAGCAGGACCAAGCGGACCTTCTCGGCACAAACTGCTATGCAACCACTGCTGTGACTGGTTAAGATTTTCCCTTTTCGTCCTTCCGACTCCGCCCTGCTGACTTCCTCCAGGTGGATTTCCGAGCCAATCCAGCCCAAACGCCCCGTGGCAAGAGCTTTGCTAAACCGTTTCCCCATGAAGTCGGCCCCTGTAGCTCACGTTCCCGTGGGATGTCCCGCCACGGATGCAAACGCTTCCCACTCCGATCACCGCGCCCGGCAACGCGCACTCTGGAAGCTGTATCCTCGCAGCAGGAAATCAAAAGCCGTCGAGAGCGAACTCGTCGAGCAATACCTGCCGCTGGCGAGGTCGGTGGTGGGACGCCTGGCCATGACGCTCTCCACCGAGGCCGACATCGAAGACCTGACGAGTTCCGCGTTGCTGGGGTTGTTGATGGCCATCCGCAATTTCGATCCCTCGAATGGCGCGTCGTTCGAGACGTACGCACGCATCCGTATTCGCGGCGCCGTACTGGATGAGTTGCGCCGCATGGACTGGGTGCCGCGCTCGGTCCACGAGAAAGCGCGACGGGTGGAGTCCACGGCGCAGCGCCTCGAACAGGCCAAGGGTCGTGCACCCACCGATGAGGAGATGGCTCGCGCGCTGAAACTTTCGGTCAAAGAGTATCGCGATTTGGCAGAGGAGATTCGACCCGTGTCGTTCGTGTGCCTCGACAGCGTGGGCAGCACCGACGGCGAAGAAAACGCCACGCCCTACGACAGCATACCGGACCCCAACCAACCCGATCCGCGCGAGGAAACAGAGCGGCGGGAGTTCATCGAGTTGGTGATGCGGCGGCTGCGTCAACTGCCGGTTTCGCAACACCGGGTGTTGGTCCACTATTATTTCGATGATCTGCGGTTGCGCGAGATCGCCGTTCGATTCGGCGTAACCGAGTCACGCGTCTGCCAAGTTCACACCCAGGCCATCCACGCGATGCGGTCGTACCTCCACCAGCTCGGCGCCGCTTGCGCCATGGGATAGGCATCATTCAACAACCTGTTTCATTGCTACGTCGGTCACGTTAACGTTCATGCTGAGTTCAGACCCATACTCTGCCTGCACCTCCCTTATGGCAGAACCTTCGCAGAACGGTAGGCACGGATTGCCTGCATTGGCTTCGAGCAACACTTCAACCAGCGGAATCAGGCCACTTTTCGACCATGGCATACGCTCTGCGAAATGGGTTTCCTGACATGAGCACCACTCGAAATTACAGGATGCATCGCACGGCTCGGAACGCCGCCTTCTGGCGCGTGTCGCTTGACGGTTCGATCCGATTCGTGCGCGCTCCGATCTGTTTTGTGGCGAAAAAGGCCGGGCTTAAGCCCTCCCTCCTCCCCCTTGCCCGGCCTCGCCCGCTTTCCAAGTCCGCTCCCGTTCGCAGGCTTTCCTTCGCCGTCATCGCGTTGCTTCTCCTGGCCCTGGTAGGCAGCGGGTTTGCCTCACCTTGCCCCTTGCGGCCTGCTGCGTTGCGACCGTGCAATCCGGCAACGACTGGCGGCGAAGGAATTGTTCTCGACGATTGTGTGGCAGTTGCCCCTGCCCTTGTTGGAGTGACACGCTGCATTCGGCTGGGCGAAGCCGTTGGGTTTTCTCAGGCGGCGCCCAGCCGGATGCAAGCTTCAGACGAACGCGTAGGAAGCCGTCCCCGACAGAGCCTGTGGCTGCCGGACCTGCTCGACTTTCGCTCCGTGCAACAACAAGAACGACCGCGACTCTGACCGACCCGACATGAAGAAACCGATTGGACTGCTCATCCATGCGCTGCGCGAGGAACTCAAGGAATATGGCGAGTTGCTCGCCCTGCTCGACCAGCAACAACAGCAAACGGAGGTTCGCGCTGCCGACGATCTTTTGCAGACAGTGGCCGCGATCCACTCCCAGGGAGCAACCATCCAGACTGCCCGCCGCAACCGGGAAAAACTCCAACGCGCCGTCGCACTGCAATTTGGTCTCGCCCCCGACGCACCGCTGTCGGCGCTGCTGCCGCTGCTGCCCAAGAACTGCGCGCCGCTTGTGCGCGCATTGATCGAGGAGAACCACGCGTTGTTGGAACGCGTCCGCCGCCGTGCCAACCAGAATCAGCAGTCGCTTCGACGCTCTCTTGAGATGATGCAGCGCTTTCTCGGCACGCTCCTGCCCTCGGACCAGACCGTGGCGGTGGATGACAGGGTGCAGACGTCGCGGTAGGCCGCTCCCAAGTTGTTGTGGCCGCCGTCCCCGGTGGCTTCCTCGTTGGCCCCACGCCCCTGGACGGGTGTCTCGACAACGACGACCGAGTCAAAGCCACCTTCTGTGCGTGTGCGGGAAACCCCCTTTGCCTCCCCGGTGTCATCATTGACACTCTTCTTTGGCAATCATAGAGTCCGCTGGGAGAGCGATGTACCGCCTAGTTTTCGAATCAGGTCAACGCGCAGGGCAGGTCTTCGACGCCAACGGGACGAACGTCGTGGACATCGGCCGCGATCCGGCGTGCAAGATCGTGCTCGAAGAACCCGGCGTCTCCCGCCATCACACCGCGCTGCATCAGACGGAGGAGGGCGTATTCATTTCCGACCTCGGTTCGACCAACGGTACGTACGTCAACAACGCCAAGATCGCCAAACAACAGCGTCTCAAGGCAGGCGATCGCGTCGAGGTCGGCTCCGTCAAGTTCGTCTTCCAGATCGCGCCGCCCGTCAAACCCGGCCAGACCCGACGCCGGGGGCGGCTCTTCACCATCGCGCTGATTTTGGTCGGCGTCATCATTCTCGTCGAACTCATCGCGCTGGGCATCGCCTGGAAAGTGCGCCAGGCAAAGGCCACCGCGCCGGCAACGCCACCCGTTGCTGATGCGATTCCGGCAACCCCGGAGGCCGCCGCACCGAAAGAGGCGGCGCCGAACCCGATCGAAGAAGCGCAGAAACAACTCGACGTCAAACTGCAGCGAGCGGAGGACCTTGCCCGGGAAATCTCGAGCGCGCGAGCCTTGAGCCAGACGGGCGTGGACGCGCTGGCCGAAGAACTCAAGAGCCTGCGAAACGACATCGAGGGACTGAAGAATCAGATCGGGGAACTCGTCGCGCGTCCCTCCGCCACGATGACGGCGCCGGCACCGTCTCCCGCCACCCCGCTGGCCCCGCCCGCGCCGAAAGCGGACCCGATTCTCGAGCGCGCAAAGCAAATGGTGACGGAAGCCGACCGCGCGAAGATGGCGGGTCAGTTCGATCAGGCGATCAAGATTTTGCAGAGCGCCAACATCCTGGCGCCGGACTTCGTCCCCGCGTACAAGGCCCTGGCCGAGGTGTGCGAGATGCGCGGGTTGACCGACGAAGCCAAGGCGACCTGGCAGAAGATCGTCTCGTTCGGCCCGGGCATCGGGCCGGCATACGAGGAAGCGAACCGCCACTTGCAGGAACTCGCTCGCAAGGAGGCGTCCTCGAAGCTGCCCGAGCTCAAGCCGTTGCCGGCGAAACCCGTGCCCGCAGCGGTGCCCACCGTGCCGAAGGCCGAGCTGCCGCGCCAGCTCCGCATCGTCGAGTTGACCAAGGTGCCACATCCCGAAGACACGTCGGTGGACGAGCGCTATGAGGTCAAGTTCGCCATCCGCGCGCAGACGGGTGAAAAATTCGTCGCCACCGAGGAAGTGCAGATCGAAGTGAAGTTCTACGATCAACTCGACACCCGGGAGGTGGTCGAAACCAATGCCGAGACCACGGAGAAGTTCTCCATGCCGACGGTCTGGGAAAGTTTCGACCGTAAAACGTTCACGGCGACGTACCGGGCCGCGAAAGGATTGCGCAAGAAAGAGACAGAAGAGACTGGCAAGAAACGGCGCAGCTATGGTTTCATCGTGCGTGTGATGTACCGTGGCAAACTGCAGGATGAACGCTCCGAACCCGACAAGCTCCTCGGCTTGATGGCGGGGCCGTCCGCTTCCGCCGTCCCCAAACCATGAGCGCCGACGCCACCCAGACCGTGCTGGTCATTGACGACGATGCGGATGTGGTGGAATCGCTCCGGGCGTTTCTCGCGCACAATTCCCCGTGGCGCGTGCTCGGCGCAGCGAGCGTGTTTGAGGCGTTCCGCGTTCTCGCGAGCGAGCCGGTGGACCTTGCGGTGTGCGACTATGCCATGCCGGGCATGGACGGCATCAATCTCATCAAGCAGGCGCGTTCCCGGTTGCCGGATCTCGCCGTGGTGTTCGTCACCGGCGATCAAGGGCCGCAGTTGACCGCCGAGGCGCAGGGCGTGAAGGCGCTCGGGTGGTTGGCGAAGCCCGTGGATGCGCGCCAACTCCGCTCCCTGATCCAGCATCACTTTGATCGGCTCGCCGCCGCGAAGCTGGCCGCCGAGCGCGGCAAGGAAAAGGGCGGCTTCACCGGCCAGCTCGATCAATTTCAACTCGTGGACATCCTGCAGATGTGTTGCCTTGGGCGTCGCACGGGCAAACTCACCATCAGCCACGGTGCACGGCGCGGGTTTGTGTTCATCGAGAACGGGAACATCGTCCATGCCGAGTGCGAAGGGCAATCGGGCGAAGACGCCGTGTATCGGATCATCGGCTGGGACTACGGGAAGTTTCAAATGGAGGACGGTGCCGCGCCACCTGAGCGCACGATCCAACGACCTTGGGACGCGCTGGTGATGGAAGGCGCCCGACAGAAAGACGAACGCCAAGCGGAGGAACATACAGTGATCGAAGGCGAAAACCTGGTCGGACAAACCATCGGCTCGTACGAAATCAAACGCGAACTCGGCGAAGGCACGTGGGGCAAGGTGTATGAAGCCGTGCAGACCGGCATCGGACGCACCGTCGCGCTCAAGGTGCTCAGCCAGGCGAAGATGAACGACCCGCTGGCGGTCGAACAGTTCATCTCCACCGCGAGCATCATGGCCAACCTGCAGCATCCGAACGTCGTCACCGTGTACGAAGCGGGCGAGGCGGCCGGGCGGATTTATTACGCGATGGAGTTCGTCAAGGGCGCGGGCTGGGAACAACTCCTGAAGGCGGGCGAGAAATTCACCTTCGCGCAAACGATGACGCTGCTGAAATCGGTCGCGCGCGCCATCGGCTTTCTCGACGTACACAAGATCGAGCGGCGCGCCATCACGCCGCGACAAGTGCTCGTCGAACCCAACGGCGAGGCCAAGCTCTGCGACTTCGGTCTCCACGAGGGCGTCGCGATCAGCACGGGGATTGGCGACGACTTCCGCATCCTGGCGATCGAGTTGAAGAAATCACTGCGTTCCTACGAACAGACGCCGCCGGGATTTCAGCAGATCGTCAAACGCCTCGCGGGCGAGAACGGCCAGGTGCAGTACATGTCCATTGATTCGTTGATGGCCGACATCAACTCGCTCGAACAACATCTGACCACGAGCGTGCCCAAGGTCGTGCTCCCGCAGGCCGCCGCGCCGTCAGCGCCGCCGGCCCCTGCTCCCGCGCCGAGCGTGGCAGCGAAACCAACGGTCGCGCCATCCACGCCCAAGGTGGCAACGCCGAGCGTCGCCCCAAAACCAGTGGTGGCCCCGGCACAACCGAAGGTCGCCCCAGCTCAACCAACCGTCGCCGCTCCGAAAGTGGTTGCCGCGCCCGCGGTGCCGAAAGTGGCCGCGCCGCCACCTGCGCCACCGCCACCTGCCGCCCCGGTGACGCCGGTGGTGGCAGAGCAGAAGGCGGCGCCAGTTCCCTCGGTGCCGAAGCCTTCCGTGCCGAGCGCACCGAAAGTGGTTGCCCCTCCCACTGCGAAGCCCGTCGAAGCAAAGCCGGCCGTTACCCCTGTGGTCGCGCCCCCACCGGCTGCACCTGCACCGGCTCCTGCGCCTGCTGCGCCGGTGGCTGCCCCCAAAGTGGCTGCGCCTGCGCCCACGGCCCCGAGCGTGGCACAGCCAAAGCCGGCCGTCGCGCCACCGGCACAGCCCACCGCCGCGCCCAAGGTGGCCGCTCCGACGCCCCCGGCCGGACCGACCGTGGTCGCAAAGGCCCCGAGCGCAGCCGCGCCTGCTCCGTCGGCGCAACCTGCAACGGCACCCGCGGCCAAACCGGCGGTTGCGGCCGCGCCTGTCGTCGCCAAGGTTGCCGCGCCGGCGGTTGCCGGCCCAAAAGTCGTCACAGCCGCTGCCCCGAAAGCGGCGCCCAAGCCCAAGCATCATTTCAAGCCCACAAAGAAACAGATTGCGCTCGGCGTCGTGGCGTTCCTCGTGTTCGATCTGCTGGTCGTTGGTCTGTGGTGGGGGATCAAGCGGCCGGGCGTGGTCAAGGACATCGCCGCTGCGTGCGAGGTGCCGGCGGGGCCGTTCAAGTTCGGGGAGAAGAGCGAGGATCGCAACACGACGCGGTTCTTCATCAGCCGGTACGAGGTCACGCTCGGGCAATACATCAACTTCCTCAACGACGTCGAGAAGACGGGCGACGACAAGTACCGTCATCCCGACCAGCCGAAAACGAAAGATCATGTGCCGGCGAGTTGGGCGCAGATCAAGCGGGCGCTGGATCACGGCGCGAAGTTCAACACGGTCAAGATGAGCCGGTACACGCCGGTCTTCAACGTGGACTTCTACGATGCGTGGGCGTTCTGCGCATGGGCGGGCGGGCGGTTGCCGACCGAGGAGGAATGGGAGAAAGCCGCGCGCGGCAAGGACGGCCTGTTGTATCCGTGGGGCAATAGTTTCAGCTCGCAGAAGTGCAACTCGGGCGAGGACTGGGAAAGTGGGAACATTGACCTCAGTGGCGAGAAAGACGGCTTCGCGTTGTGGAACAAACAGGACGACATGCCCGGTGACGTGAGCCCGTTCAACGTGCGACAGATGGCCGGCAACGTCAGCGAATGGACCAAGACCATCGGCGAAGACCCGCGGCTGAAGGAGCGCAAAGTTCCGGTGATCAAAGGCGGAAATTTCATGCTCAAGAACTTTGACCTCTCGACCCGGCTGAACGAGCGCGAACCGCGTCTGTCCTATCGCGCGCAGGAATTGTACATCGGCTTCCGTGTCGTGTGGGACAACCCGCCGCCGTCGAACTGGGATCAGAGCAAACAACCGTAGCCGGGCGCGGAAGCCTCCCGGCCAGCCTCTTGCACTAGAGCTTGAGCGGCAATTTCTCGTTTGGATACGCCAGCTTGTAGAGACGCCGCAGTTCATCCAACGGCGCAGGATGATCGTCCACGCGCAGGTCGAGCACATCGTTGCTGGTGGGTGGCTCGCTGCCCTGCACGGCGCGAACCGCGGCGGATTGCTTGCCGCGATGATCGCCGCCGCGCGACTCCCCGGCTTCGAGCGCAAGAATCAACCGCAGCAACAAGGGTTGGTCCATGTTGTTGCGTACGCACCGCACCATTGCTTCGATCACAAGCTCGGACGCGAGCGTGTTGCCCGCGATGACCAGGTCCTGTTCCGCGTGCTGCGCATGCACCGGCGTGGCCTCCGATCCGGTGTGCACGGCGGTTTGCCCCTTCCAGTTCATCACCAACACCTGACGTTTCTCCGGCATGGGATCAGTTTTGAGCGCTGCGTGCAGCGCTTCGTTCACGGGCATCCGCCAGGAGAGATGCTTGAGAATGCGATGGGCGAGATCGTGGCTGTTCCAGAACTGTGAGTGCACGACGCCCACGTCCGGAAAGGAATGCGACACGGCGGGACCGACCGCGAGATGCTTGCTGGCGACCGCGGAACAGATCCAGCCGGTCTCAAGGTCGCGCAGAATCAACGAGTAGGTGGCGCAGGGAACGAAAGCCATCGAATCAACCTATCGGATGTTCCTGGAAATAGCGCACAACTTTCTGGAAGTTGTGCCGTGCGGTCATGCGCACGGCATCGGGACTGGTGCCGCCGACGTGCGGGGTGATGTAGAGACGCGGATTGCGCCGGCTGTAGGCAATGAGCGGATGGTTGTATTTGTCCTCGAGCCACTCGCCTTCAATGATGTCGAGCCCCGCAGCGGCGATGCGCCCGGATTCCATCTCGCGGATCAGCGCCGGCTCGTCAATCAGGCCGCCCCGGGAGGTGTTGATGATCGAAGCGCCACGTTTCATTTGGGCCAGTTGCTTCGCGCCGATCAGATTCCGAGTCTGTTCGGTCAGATGCACGTGCAGCGTCACGAAGTCGGACTCAGCAAGCAAGGTTTCGAGCGAGGAGACCATCTCGATGCCGGCAGGAAGCTTCTGCTGAAATGGATCGTAGCCGAGGACGCGCATGCGAAACGCTTTGCCGTACTGGCACATCATCGTGCCGAGTCGTCCGACGCCCACAATGCCGAGCGTTTTGCCGTTGAGCTGGATGCCGGCGAAGTGATGGCGGCCCCAATAGCCCTGCCGGCTCGCATCGAAACATTCAGGGAGCTTGCGCGCACAGCACATCAGCAGTCCCCACGCGAGTTCCGCCGTCGTGGTGATGTTGTCGAGAAGCTCGCGGTCGTGCTTGAGCGTGAAGAGCGTGATGCCGCGTTGTTCGATGAGCTGGAGGTCGAGATGGTCGGTGCCGGTGGCCTGGCTGGCGATGACTTTCAGTCGGGGCGCGTGGTCGAGGACCTCCTTGTCCACGACGATGCGGAGACAGGGCACGTAGGCGTCGTAGTCGGCGATCTGTTCGAGGAGTTGTTTGCGGGTGCCGCCGGGGACGAAGGTGAGATCGAGATGATCGTGTGGGAGATCGGCGAGGTCTTCCCGGGCGTAGCCGTCGTTGAAAATGAGGACGCGGGCTTTGGGCATAGGTTGAAGCGGCACGCTTCAGCGTGTCCGGTCATTAGTACGGCGAACTCACCACTTCCTTCGCTGCCGGCTTTGGCGCAGTCGCATGGCCTTTGATGATCTCGCGCGCCTCCGCCGAGGTGGATTTGGACGTGTTCGCCAGGAACGGCACGTCCCCGCCGCTCACGATCATCTGATAACCGTAGGAGAGCCCGAGCTTGAGCATTTCGGCGCCCATGCCGACGGCCACGCCGATCTTGCCGTGCTTGCGGCAGGCGTGGATGACTGCTTCCATGTCCTTGCCGAGTGTTTCATTATTGCGTGGCGCGTTCATCTTGTAGCCGCGGCGCAACATCACATCGTCGGGACCGAGGAAGAGGGCGTCCACGCCGGGCACGGCGGCGATCTTGTCGGCATTCTCGATGGCTTCGGGAGATTCGATCTGGCAGATGCAAAGCGTGTCTTCGTTGGCGGTGTCGGAGAACAACCTGCCGTGCAGATCAATCGGCCGCCGTCCGCCGTAGGAACGGCCGCCGAGGGGCGGAAATTTTGCGGCTTTCACAACCGCTTTCGCCTGCTCGGGCGTATCCACCACGGGCACGATCACGCCCGCAGCGCCCATGTCGAGCGCGAGGCCGATCCCGCCGAACTCGTGCGACGGCACGCGCACCATGGCGGGTTTGCCGACGAGGTCGCACGCGCGGACAATCGCCAGTGTGTCCTGGTAGCCCAGTTCGCCATGCTGTCCGTCCACCCAAACCCAGTCCCAGTCCGGGCCGATGCGTTCAATGATGCCGGACGCGGGGTACATGATGCAGACGCCGAGTTGGGGTGCGCCGGTTTTGAGAGCGGGGCGGAGTGATTTCATAGGAGCACCGAGGAAACACGAAGGCGCAGGCCGCCTCAAGCAAAATTGTGGGTGTTCCAACGCATGATACGTTGGTTCGCAAGCGTGAACCAGAGTACCGCCGACAATGGGCACGAATTTGGGGCGAGGTTCAGGCTGCTTACTGTTCTGTGGTCCTTTTCGTTTTGGCCCAGGCTCCGGGAGGGATCGAGGCAATCTCGCGTCGTGACCGGCCAGCCACTCGTTCGGTCCATTCACGGAACGCGATTTCCTTGGAGCGGTTCATCAATCCGTGAGCCGGGCAAGAACCGATTCAGCATGACGCGGTCATCACCATGGCGATTTGGACCGGGTCAAGGAGCCGAATATCTTGACAGTGCGGCGGTGGATTTGGTTTGATAGGCGCAGTCGCGGGTGGAGCACGGGGTGGTCGGTTCGCAGGGGCCTTCTTCCCAACCTCAATACCAAGGAAGGCCAGCATGCAACGCATCGTCACGAATCGCGTAGTGGACCGGCAGCTCTGCACTTGGGGCTTCCTCCTGTGCTGGTGGTTGCCAGCAGCGCTTCCGACATCCGCGGCCACCGTGTCGTGGATCAACGCCTCCGGCGGCAACTGGAACGTCACCACCAACTGGAGCGGCAACGCCGTCCCGGGCACGAACGACGACGTCCTCATCACGCTGGACGGTACCTACACCGTCACGCTCAACGCCAACGCCCACGTCAACAGCCTCACCCTCGGCGGCACCAACGGCGTACAGACGTTCTCGATGAACGCCAACTCGCTCACTTCCGCCCTCCCGAGTGTCGTCACCAACAACGACGTGTTCCGATTGAGTGGTGGCTCGCTCAATGGTCCGCTGACGGTGGCGACCAACGCCGCCCTGGTTGTGAGCGGTGGCGATGTGCTGGGCACGTTGACCGTCGCGCCGGGCGGGATGCTGACGATTTCCAATCAGTTCTCGTTTGGATTTGCAGGTGGTGCAGTGAATGGAGGCGGGTCGCTCACCAACCAAGGGACGGTGGTGTGGGCGAACGGCAACATTCTTGGCTACGGAAACGCCCGCATTGTGAACGCGGGCTTCTGGCACGCGCTGGGGAATGATACCTTTGCCAACCAGAACGGCACGAACGCGTTCACCAACACCGGCACGTTTGAGAAAAGCGGTCTGGCCGGCAACACCACGGTCAGCTGGTCATTCCACACGACCGGCACAATCAATACCGTCGCGGGCACGCTTCTCGTGAATCGCTGGACCGGGAACAGCGCAGTGCGCGGGAACATCCGGCTTGCCATGAGCACCTTTGACGCGAACGCCAGCGCGACTGTCGTCAGCAATGCGGCGGTGACCTGGACCGCGGGCGATGTCCTCGGGGCAATGGTGGTCGCGCCCGGGGCACTCTGACCATTTCGAATCAGGTTTCGTTCGGGTTCGCCAACGGCGACGTGAACACCAACAACGTCGTCAGCGGCGCGGACTCGTTGTTCATCAACCAGGTCCTCGTTGGTCTGCGCTCGTACCTCGTGACGAAGATCCTACCGGCGTCGCATGCGAGCAATGAGACCACCGCCGTGACCATCTACGGCATTGGTTTCCCGACCAACGAAGTTCCCGTCGTTCAGATCGGATCGCCGGTGGATTTGATGTTGCGCAATGTTCTTGTGGTCAGCCGCGAGCAAATCACCGCGGTCGTCCCGCCCGGAGGCGGGCTGGGCACGGGCAAGGTCGAAGTCATCTTCGTCTCCACCAACGGCGTGGTTTCGTTCGGTCGGTTTATCAATCAGTAACGGCATACCAAGCTGGACATCCGGCCTTGTCTGTGAGAGCATGCAGGCGTTCCAAGGCAGGATGTTGTCCATGATGCACCAAGTTGTCGGATTAATCGGTTCGCTCAGTCTCCTCGTCGCATTGCAGCCAGCCGGCTACGCGACCCAGATCCTCCCGATGGATCGCACTTTCGGGGAAGCGTGGCAACACGCTGGCTACCCGGGCGAGATACCTGCGCCGGCGAAGATCGTCAACGTGCTCGACTTCGGCGCGGCGGGCAACGGCGTGGCGAATGATCACCCCGCCATCACCGCCGCCATCGCTTCGTTGAGCAACATGCCGGGCGTGGTCTATTTCCCTGCGGGCACGTACCTGATGCAGTCCACGCTCAACGTCCCCGGCGGTGTCGTGCTCCGCGGAGAGCGTTCGCACAACACGACGCTGCTCATCAACCATCTCGGTAACGGCATCTCGATCTCGAAGTCCCAAGGCGGCGTGTTCCAGCCGGTGGTGTCGGGATACGCCATCCACTCCGACACGATCACGGTCACGGATGGCAGTGTGTTCGCGCCCGGCGATTACGCGGAGATTCGCGAGGACAATGATCCCGCGTGGGGTGCGAGCAACTGGGCGCCGAAGGTCGTCGGCCAGATTTTACGCGTGACGGCCGTCGCGGGCAATACGCTGACATTGGAGCGTCCGCTGCGGATCACGTACCTCGCCGGCATGAACCCGGAAATCCGCAAAATCACGCCAATCACCGAGGCGGGCATCGAGAACCTGCGTGTGGATCGAACACTCCTCGGCACCGCCGAACAACGAGATAACGTCTTCACGATTCACCTCGAATACGCCGCCCGCTGCTGGGTGCGCGGCGTCGAGAGCACCAATACATGGGGCGGTCATGTGGCTCTCGTGTACGCCACGCAGACGGAGGTGACGGGCTGTTCCATTCATCACTCGTGGGATTACGACGGCGGCGGGTCGGGCTACGGCGTGCGACTTGAGTTCAAGACCGGCGAATGCCTGATCGAGAACAACCTCTTCAATCATCTGCGTCACTCGATGTTGCTGCAAGCAGGTGCGAACGGCAACGTCTTCGGCTACAACTATTCGCGCGAGCCAACGCGCACCGAGTTCCCTTCGGAGGTCTCGGGCGATATCGTCTGCCACGGCAATTATGTCTATGCGAACCTGTTCGAGGGGAACATCTGTCAGCACATGTCGGTGGATTCATCGCACGGCGCGAACGGACCGCTGAACACGTTCTTCCGCAACCGTGGCGAGACGTACGGGCTGAACGTCACCGACACGCTCGTGCACAGCCTGAACGTCGTCGGCAACGAGACGTTCACGGGGACATGGGGCGCGTTCGTCGGTGACGGATATGCGTTGCAGGGGACGAATCGGTTCGAGTTCGGCAACAACACGCAGTCCGATGGCATCCAACCGCCGGGCACGACGAACCTCACCGATTACTCGTATTATCTGAACGACGACCCGTCCGTCTTGCCGCCCGAGCCGGCGTTCTGGAACATTGCCGACATGTTCCCGACCATTGGTCTGCCGCTCGCGTTGAACACCACGAAGAGCATTCCTGCCCGAGCGCGGTACTTCACGGGGACAAGCTTCACGGTCGGCCCACCGAGCCTCGGCCGGCAGCCCACGAACCAGGTCGTGAATGCAGGCCAGCCCGCCACGTTCTCCGTGCAGGCGACGGGCACGCCCGTGGCGCGCTTCCTCTGGCACAAGGATGGCATCGCGCTCCCGGCTCAAACCAACGCGACGCTGACTCTCGCCAGCGCGCAACTCACCGACGCCGGCAGTTACGACGTGCTGATCTCCGACGATTACGGCTCGGTCCGCAGCGCGGCGGCCTCGCTCGTGGTGAACGGCGGCATCGTCTATCCGCCCGGCGACATTAATGGTGACCAACGCGTCACCGGCGCCGACTCTCTCCTGATCAATCAGGTCGTCGTCGGTCTGCGCAGCAATACACATCCGGTCTTTGCCGCCACCGGCTTCGCGAACGGGGACGTGAACACCAACAACGCCGTCACGGGCGCCGACTCGCTGTTGATCAACCAGACGATCGTGGGCCTCCGCTCCTATCTGGTGACGAAGGTCCTCCCTTCCTCGCACACAAGCACCGAGGCGACCACAGTCACGATCTACGGTGTTGGTTTTCCGACGAACAGCGTGCCCGCCGTCAGCATCGGCTCCCCGGTGAGTCTCGCGCTTACCGATGTCGTTGTCGTGAGCAGGGAACAGATCACCGCCACGGTCCCGTCCGGCGGCGGCCCCGGCACGGGCACGGTCCATGTCATGTACGCATCCACCAACGGCGTGCTATCATTTGCCCAATTCCGCAACGATTGATTCACCATGAACAAACACTCTCCATTTCGCTTCAACCTTGCCGAAAGGTACATCACGCTGGCGTTGGCGCTGCTCGCCGCCGTGGCGTTGGCCCGATCGCCGTCCGCCGAATCCCGCGTTGGGAGTTCCCAAGCTGGCAACGGGATCGACGCGGTTGGCGACATGATGCTCCCGGACCTGATCATGTGGACCAATGAGGCAAGGGGCTACGTGTACGGTTGGCAGATTGACACGAACGAGATTCCCGGCCGCATGTTGCTGCGATTGAGCACGGCCACACCCAACATCGGCGCCGGCCCCATGGAAATATATGGCGCGACCACCAACGCCGATGGCACGCAGGACGTGTATCAACGCATCTATCTCGAAGGCGGCGGGTTTACGGACCGATTCGCCGGCAAGTTCGAATTTCATGCCAGCCACAATCACATCCACTTCGATGGCTTCGCACAGTTCCACCTGCGGGCGATCACGCCGGGCAACGGCGTGGGCGCACTGGTGGCGGTCGGCGACAAAATCAGCTTCTGCCTCTTGGATGTGACCGCCTACGATCTCGGGTTGCCGGGCGCGCCTTCGTCGCGGGAGTACACCACCTGCGCCGGGTTTCAGGGCATCTCGGTCGGTTGGGCGGACGTGTATCAGTACAACCTGCCCGACCAGTGGATTGACATCACCGACGTGCCCAACGGCAGCTACTGGCTGGAGGTGGTCGTGGACCCGGACGATCAGTTGCTCGAAGCGAACGAAACGAACAACACCCAACGCATTCAGATCACGCTCAGTTCGCAACCCTTGCTGCCGCCCGGCGATGTGAACAACGACCAGCATGTCACCGGGTCCGATTCACTCCTCATCAACCAGGTGCTTGTGGGGCTGCGCAGCAACACGCATCCGATCTTCGCGGCCGGGGGCTATGCCAACGGCGACGTGAACCAGACCAATGGCGTCTCCGGGGCCGACTCGTTGTTGATCAACCAGGTGGTGGTGGGCCTGCGCTCGCACGTGGTCGCGAAGATTCTCCCGAACACCCACAGCAACGTGGTCCCGACTTTTGTCGCGATCTACGGCCTTGGTTTCCCCACCAACGAAACCCCGACCATAACCATCGGCGAACCCGTGAACCTGACCCTGACCAATGTCGCCGTGATCGGCCGGGAGCACATCACCGCGCTCGTCCCGCCCGGTGGCGGGCTCGGGACGGGAACGGTGCGCGTAATCACCGCGTCCACGAACGGCGCGATCTCGTTTGGAAGGTTTCAGAACCAGTAGCGAGGA
Source organism: uncultured Verrucomicrobiota bacterium (assembly GCA_964582645.1). GTDB lineage: Bacteria > Verrucomicrobiota > Verrucomicrobiia > Palsa-1439 > CAZOTB01 > CAZOTB01. Next base: position 74,306 of record CAZOTB010000003.1, read on the forward strand.
AGTCCGCCGGCTGATTTTGCTTGCGCGCATTGCCTTCGGCACCTCATATCGCCGCGCATGAATCTCGACAAAGTGTACTCGGCCTTACAGATCAAATCGGACGCGAAACTCGTGTTGCTGGTGCTCGACGGCCTTGGCGATCTGGCGACGCAGGAAACGACCTGGCGCACCCCGCTCGAAGTCGCTCACACGCCGAATCTCGACGCGCTGGCGAAGCAATCCGCGCAGGGCCGCATGATCCCCGTCGCGCCCGGTATCACGCCGGGCAGCGGGCCGGGACATCTCGGACTATTCGGCTACGACCCGCTCGAATTTGAAGTGGGCCGCGGTGTGATCGAGGCGCTCGGGCTCGGCATTGAACTCAAGCAGGGCGATGTGGCGGCGCGGGCGAATTTCTGCTCGCTCGACAGCAAGGGGATCGTCACCGACCGCCGAGCCGGTCGCATTCCGACCGAGACGTGCGAGAAGCTGTGCGCCAGGTTGCAGAAGATCAAACGGATCGGCAACGTCGAGGTAATGATTCGTCCCGGTAAGTCGCATCGGTTCGTGGTGGTGTTCCGCGGCAAAGGTCTCGAAGGGCCGCTCTCCGACTCCGATCCGCATCACGAGGGCGAGCGACTCCTGAAAGTGGCGCCACTGGCAAAGAGCGCGAAAGCGAAGAAGGCAGCGGACGTGGTGAACAAGTTTTACGCGCAGGCCTTGCCGATCCTCCAGAAGGAGAAGCCCGCAAACGGCTTTCTGCTGCGCGGCATCGCACATTCGCCGAAGATCCCGACCTTTCCCGAGCGGTACGGCCTGAACGCCGCGTCGCTGGCCGTGTATCCGATGTACAAGGGCTTGGCCCACCTCGTCGGCATGAGACAGATCAAGCTCGCAGGCGACACGGTGGCGGACCAATTCTACGCATATCTGCACAACCGCGACGCGTTCGGTTACTTCTTCATTCACGTCAAGGCCACGGACATGGCCGGGGAGGACGGCGATTTCAACAAGAAGGTTGCGGCGATCGAGGAGGCGGACCGCGCATTGCCGATCCTGTTGGAGAAACGTCCCGACGTGCTCGCGATCACGGGCGATCACAGCACACCGGTATCGCTGAAGGGTCATAGCTGGCATCCGCAGCCGGTGATGTTGCACGGCAAGTTCAGCGGTTGGGACGGCTTGGATCGATTCACCGAGCGCGCCGGCAACGTTGGGTCGCTGGGAATCTTCGAGGCGAAGCACCTGATCCGCTTGATGCAGGCGAACGCGAAGATGCTGGATAAGTTCGGGGCGTAAGCGCCCAAGAAGTCGCCGGCCAGTCCAACTAGATTGTACTTAAATTGCTTGTTTCCCTTGGGCTGCTCGTTCTAAATCCCGCCTCATGACGGCACACTTCTCGCCGTTTGGCCGTTTGGCCGGATTGTGGTCTCGCGCCGGTAGAACGCGACCTTCCTGATTTTCAAGAACAGATTGCACCGCAGATTTCGCAGATTCCGCGGATAAGGAGTCGTGGCGCGAGCTTTCAGCTTGCGTTTCTTTCCTCCGCCCAATCGCAAGCTGGAAGCTCGCGCTACAGTCTCCGCCGAAACCTGTGTAAACCATCCCTCGAAGCCGGCCACCCGAACGTCGGCTTGAAGAAGCAGGGCATGGATGCAATCGAAATCCAGGTGGACCGCGGCGCCGGCTGGCAAATGTTGGCGTTCGACACTACTCCCGGCTACACCGACACCTTCGCGCTGCCCAACGCACTCACGAAATGGAAATACCGGGCCATCTACCGCGTCGGCGACCAGCGCGTCGGCCAATGCAGCGCCGAGCAGAGCGTCACCGTGGGTGGATAATCGGACAGATGGAGTCGGCCAATGGAGCGACGTGGCCAGCAGCAGCGTCATGGGCGGACGAGGAGAGGGCCTTAGCAGGCTTCTAGTTTCCGGATCGAGGATAGTCGCTTTCACGCTTGCTTGTGATGGAGTGAAAGCGATTATTAGCGCGTTAGCAGTAGGGTCACCATGAGTTGGGAAGGAGGACTTCTGATGAAAGCGATGCGACGAACTGATGGGTTGAGCGCCGGGCGGCGGTTGCTCGTTACGGGACTCATTGGTGTAGTACAAAAGCTCGGAGGCAATATGTTAAAGCCACTCGTTCTGCTTCCGCTACGGCTCGTAGCGATTTGTTTCCTCACAGCCGGATCGTACACGTCATTCGCGATGACATTCACGGTGACGACGACTGACGACAACGGCCCCGGTTCGCTTCGCCAGGCGATCCTCGATGCGAATGCGAACCAAGGCGTGGACCAGATCCTCTTTTCCATTCCGCCCTTCGACGGAACAGTGAAAACCATTTTGCCCATGAGTGCCTTGCCGCAAATCACTGATCCGGTCGCGATAGACGGTTACAGTCAACCTGGATCGAGCCTCAATTCGGAGGCGGATACGAACAACAACGCAGTGTTGCTCATAGAGCTTAATGGCATCAATACGGAAACCAACGCGGATGGGTTGGCAATTTCAGCGGGCAACACAACGGTTAAAGGACTTATCCTGCATAGTTTCAGTGGGAACATCATCCATCTGAGCTCGGGTGGCGGGAATCTCATTCAGGGGAACAGGATCGGCTTGGTCGCATCGCCTTGGATATTCGTTCCCACAAACCATTTTGGCATTTTCATCAATGACGCACCCGGCAACCTTATCGGTGGGACTACACCTGCCTCGCGGAATGTCTGGCTGACTGACGTGACGGTGGACATAACCCCCGGAGTGGCCATCGAGGGTAAGAATGCGACGAACAATCTGGTCCAAGGGAATTCATTTGGCAGAACTGGGGTGTTAATTATGAGCGCATCCCATAACACGATCGGGGGAACAGACCCCGCGGCGGGAAACATCATCAGTGGGGTGTCGCTTGGAACCTTGGCGGCGAGTATCGATCCAACGCAAGGCAACGTCGTAGTTGGAAACCGTGCGGGCGGAGTGGTCATTGGTGCCGCATTTGCAGGCAGCACGCTGACTTATTCGAATCGGATTGGCGGTACGGAACCCGGAGCAGGCAACGTAATAGAGGGCGGTTTGTACATCCAGAACGGCGCGTCGAGGAACGAGGTTCTGGGAAACCTGATCGTTGGTGGCATTGACTGTGTGAGAGTCGAAGGTGGATCGGACAACAATATCATCGGCAAACCGGGCGCCGGGAACGTTGTGGCATTCCCCGGTGCCGGGGGTGACGGCTTCGGGATGGTCATCGATTCCTCGGGCAATGTCATCCAGAGCAACTTGATCGGAACCGATCCTACCGGAACAGAGGTTTGGGGGGTTGGTGCAGCGTGCATCGTCGTTCGCGGCTCCAGCAACCTCATCGGAGGAACAATAGCAGGTGCGGGCAACCTGCTCTCCGGCGCCATGGGATATCCCTTTGGAAGCGGGTTGATCCTAGGAGGATATGATAATGTAGTCCAAGGAAACTTCATCGGCACGGACATCACCGGCACGAAGAAGCTGGGAAATAGCGGTGACGGTATCACTGTTGGAGTACTTGAGTACAGAACCGGCACCGCCGTGATCGGAGGCACTGAACCAGGAGCGGGCAACCTCATCTCGGGCAATTTTTCTGCGGGAATCACTTTGGCAGGAGACGCTGTTCTCGTACAGGCCAACTTCATCGGAACGGACATTACCGGGACTAATCCGATTCCAAATGGCAACTTGATCGAAATCGGATTCGAGCGAAGCGGTATCTTTGTCTTGAGAGGGACGAATGTCATCGGAGGTACGAGCGCGGGCGCGGGGAATGTCATCGCTTACAACATCCCCGCCGGAGTTCAAGAGGTAGGCTACAATGGCGAGACAAAGATAACGACCATCCGTGGCAACTCCATTTTCTCCAACGTCTGGGAAGGAATTCTTAAGGGCACTCCCTATCGTCAGGAGTGGCAGGTGCGTGATGGGCCAGTTCTCACCGCTGCGGTTGCCGTCGGGAATGCGACGATCGTTCAGGGTATCGTCCAGGCAGCATCAAACGCGACCTACGCGCTCGATTTCTTCGCCAACACGGTGGCCGATCCCACTGGATACGGAGAAGGAGAATCATTCGTCGGGTGGAGTGAGGTGACCACGGATGACTCCGGGATAGCCACGTTCACGTTGACAATTCCCGTCGCTGTCCCGGTCGGCCAGTTCCTCACCGCGACAGCAACCGGGTCTCGATACGTCGTAGGCGGGTACTTCCAAGGATACGCTGACGACGTCACATCCGCGTTCTCACTGGCGATTCCAGTGACCTCCGAGCCGCCCTCCGGTATGTTTGGGTTTGAATCACCAACTCTCGCCGTAAGCGAGGGTGAGACAAATGTAATCGTCGTGGTCGTACGCACCGGCGACACGGCAAGTCCGGTGACCGTGGACTATTCAACCGGTAATGGAAGCTCCACAGCAGGATCGGACTACCTAGCGACCGATGGCACTTTGACATTCGCTGAGTTCGAGACGAGCAAGAACATTAGCATCCCGATCCTTCGCGACGGATTGCAGGAAGGATCAGAGACATTCAATTTGACTCTGACCAATCCAACGGGTGGCGCACTGGTAGACGCAACCAGCACGGCGGTCCTGACGATCCTGGATGACGACACACCAAAGGTGGCGTTCTTGTCCGAGTCGGGCGGCGGCATGGTGAAAGTGGAGTTGAAAGGACCGGGAACAATGCAGGTTAGCGGCGTCGGCGCTGATACTGAAATCGTACTGGAAGGAACTGACACCTCGACGTCGCTGCTCTTGTCGCGCGTCAAAGCATCGCAGGGCAGCGGCTTCGGACAAATCGGCGCCATCGAAGGGACCGGTAATCTGGGCAGCATTATCGCGAAGGACTTCGATTTGGCAGGGGAGGGAATTCATCTGAATGGTTTCTTGGGTTCCCTGACGATTCACGATACGCTGAACGGCGCTGATATTCTGCTGGGCGGCACGAAAGATCAAGCAACACGTGTTGTGGCACACGTGATTGGAGATGGCACAACCATTGAAGCCGGCTCGTTTATCGCGAGCCTCAACGCAGCCCAGATCCTCGGTGCCGAAATCACTGTGCCCTGCATGGGCAAGCTCTCCGTGAAGGGGGATAAGAAACAAGCAATCCTAGGCGATCTGCAAGCGCAAATCTTTCTGACAGGGGTGGGTGTGCCACCTGACAAGGCGGTGCTTGGCAAAGTGTCCGTTGCCAACACGATCCGTAGTGCGCACATCATCGCGAACGGCAGCATCGAGCGCGTCTCGGCTGCTCGCATGGAGGGGTCATTGCTCTCGGCCGGTTTCACTCCCTCAGATGAAGCCGATCCGCTCGCGGGAGGAGCCTTTACAGCAGGAGCGCGGATCGGATCACTCGCTGTCCATGGAGCCGTCAGCTCTGCGGAGCCGGCCTTCGTCAACAGCCATGTCGCAGCCACCCAAGTGGGAACCGTCAGAATCCACAGTATCCAGCCCGACGCGGGCGGCGAGCGCTATGGACTCATAGGCCAAAACCTCTCTCGAGTCTCGGTTTTGAACCCGCCGTTTGCGTGGAACCCAAACGGCGGTGCCGATCAGTCCATAGGTGATTTCCATGTCAAGCTGGAGTAGGGACAGCGCGAAACGCCATGACCGTTGTTCATCGCCGCACCACTTGCGATGAGCGCGCAACCTGAATGCGAGCTTGGTTTGCCGCAGCACATGCTTGCACAACTGAGGCGTGGAGCTGACTTTGATTCATGATCATATCCGGGAGACCGTTGTTGGCCCTGCTCCTTCTTGTCCTGATCACAGGCTGCACTTTGGACACGACAGATTCGAGGCAGCTCGCGTCTGTAAAGGTCGGTGGGATTCGAGGCGAGCTCAACGAACCACTTGCAGCATCGAACGTCGAAATCAGGACGGTCGTCCTGGAAATGCAGCCACTCCTTCAGGTGCGAGGATTCAAGCTAATCGGCAACACGGCTGCACTTGCGAGGTTCCGGACCAGCATCGGCTACCAAGCGAGCTACAATTTCTCACACGGTGCCTCATCGGGAGAGTTCCAATGCCGGGTTGATGGGGACAGAGAACGGATTGAAGTCGAGTTCATCGAATACACGATGCAGCGCGGAGTGTTTGGGATGACGACAGCAGAGCGGGAGTTCATCTACGACTCCGCCCGGCTTCTGCGGGATCATTTGCAGGCTAAGTTTCCCGGCAGGAAAGTCCAGGTTTCGTTTACGACGTATGAGTGAGCGATACCCAGTGGATTGGTCGAGCCTTGGCCTGCATCAAGCATGACCAACATTCGCTTTATTCCTTGCTTCACAGCGGCAGCAACCATCACGTGGTCTTGCTGCGGCTGTCAGACGGCTGCACCGGGCTATCGAAGTTTGCATGACCGCGAGATCACCTTGCACGCGCCCACAGGACTGGCGTTCCCATCAAAGGTCGGGTCGTTTCAGCGCAGCTTCGCTCAACAAAAGGTTGGTGACCCCAAGTCCATCAGAGTGGGCTATGGCCACACTCAACAAAGTTCGCCGCACATACTCACCATCACCGTTGAGCCATCCAGCGTCAGTCCTTCCGACACGTTGGAAACACAGAAGCAGTCCTTCCTGGCAGCACACCCCGATGCAGTCATCGGCACGTCCCTGACGAACAACTCGCCCGCTCTGTTGCGCGATTGGCACGTTGTGGTTTTTGACTACCATGGATTTGTCGCCGATTTTCCGCCAACCATGCGTCACCAACCACGGCGACTCCTGTACGCAGCACGAACCTACGGCGGCTACACCTTCTTTCTCGAATCAAGCCCTTTTTACCCGGACTTCGCGACCACGTTTCTTCCCGCTGTGGACAAGCTTGTTTGCGACCTTTTCCCAGATCAACCATGACTATGGATGGCAGCGAAGCCGGCAACCACCCCTACGCATTGTGTTACCGGGGTCGCGTCTCTCCATTCTCGATTTGAAGGCGCTCCGCGTCACAGCGAACACGCAGGGGCAGACCTTCAACGGTTCCAAACCGTCGCTGATCGGCTGACGGAACTCGTTCCCGGCTTTCCCCGAGGTTGCTTCGGTTGCGTCTCGCGCCAAGCTGCCAAGTCGCCAACCGGCAAGAGCAAAGAGGCAAGGGGTCAGGGCGTGAGAGGATCGAGGATGGAGAATGGAAGATAGCGGATGGCGGCCAAGTGTCTTTGCGCGAGCCGTTCGTTTCCAGACGCGCAAGGTTGACCGACCGAAGTATCTCTGCTAGTGAGAGTGTGGATGAAGACCACGCTGACCATTACCGAGGCCAAAGCGAAGCTGCCGAAGTTGGTGCGTTCGAAGGAGACCATCACGGTGCAACAGGGGGAGCGGGCGGTGGCGTTCATCGTGCCGCGCGAGCGCATGGAGGCGTTGCTGGAGACGATGGAAATCCTCGCCAATCCGGCGGCGATGCGGGCCATTCGCCGCGACCGCTCCGGCAGGGGCAAATACCTACCGCTCTCGGCCCTTGATGAAAACGCGGGTTGAGCTCGACCCGCAGGTGGTTGCGTTCGTGCGTTCGTTGGCACCGGAGCCTCGGCGCCGGGTGCGTCTGGGTCTGCGCGGTTTGGAGGAGCAGAAGGGCGACCTGAAGCAACTGGAGGGCGAGCTTGCCGGGTATGTCCGACTCCGCATCGGCCGCTACCGCGTCCTCGTTCGGTTTTACGCTGAGAAAGGGAAACGTGTCGCACGCTGTGTTTTTGCGGAGCGTCGTAACGTGGTGTACGAGTTGTTCTCGGAGATTCTGCGGGGAGAAGAATAGGTAGAGCCACTGGCTCTTGGGGAAGCTCGGCCTTGAGTCTCGACCAAGACGCCAAGTCGCCAACCGGAGTTCCCGGGGTCGCGTCTCTCCATTCACGATTTGAAGGCGCTCCGCAGCACAGCGAACACGCAGGCTCAGACCTTCAACGGTTCCAACCGGTCTTTGATCGGCTGACGGAACTCCGTTCCTGGCTTGCCCTCGGGCTCATCTCGATTGCGTCTCCCGAGCGGGCTTTGCTCAACAGGCACGCGGTTTCCGGCGTGATCTGCATCGATCGAAGATAGCACCAAAATTTCGGTTGAAAAACCGCAGGCTTTGCCGCATGGTACGCCGCTCTCGAACAGAACGAAAGGCTCAACATGGCTCATAAGAAAGGTCAAGGCAGTGTTCGCAACGGACGCGACAGCGTCAGCAAACGACTGGGAACAAAGGCATTTGGCGGCGAGGCCGTCACCGCCGGCAGCATCATCATCCGCCAACGCGGCTCGTGGTACACCGCCGGCCTCAACGTCGGCACGGGACGCGATTTCACGCTGTTCGCCCTGACAGACGGCAAGGTGCGCTTCGACAAGAACGGCAAGCGTGTCAACATCGAGCCGGCGCCCGCCGAAGCTTCAACGGCTAAGAACTAGAAGAGCATTACAGCGAATCTCAGAGGCGGCCTTCGGGCCGCCTTTCTTTTTTCCGTTTCAGATAACCACAGTTCTGCGACACTGCGCACTCGTATGTTCGTTGACGAGGTCACAATCCAAGCCAAAGCCGGCGGTGGCGGGAACGGCTGCGTCAGTTTCCGGCGCGAGAAAACCGCGGCTAAGGGCGGCCCGAATGGCGGCGATGGCGGGAGGGGCGGGAGCGTCGTGCTCGTCGCCAACAAGGACGTCAATCACCTGATTGATCTCTGGTACAAACCGATTCTCAAGGCGCAACGCGGGGAGCATGGTCTCGGCAAGAACATGAGTGGGTCCGACGGCGCGGATTGGGTGGCGCAGGTGCCGGTGGGGACGGTGGTGCGCCGGGATTCCAAGGACGGCGAACTCGTCGTCGATCTGACCGAGGAAGGGCAGCGGTTCGTTCTGTGCAAGGGTGGACGAGGCGGGCGCGGCAACCAACATTTCGCCAAGCCGTGGCATCAGGCGCCGCGCGAATTTGAGGAGGGCAAGCCGGGTGCGGAGGGAACGTTCTACCTCGAACTCAAGTTGATGGCCGACGCAGCGTTGATCGGGTTTCCAAACGCCGGCAAGTCCACGATCCTATCAACGATTTCGAAAGCGCATCCGAAGATCGCGCCCTATCCGTTCACGACGTTGACGCCAAACGTCGGCACAATGGAGTATGAGGATTTCCAGCGGTACCTCATCGCCGATGTGCCCGGGCTGATCGAGGGCGCACATGAAGGACGCGGGCTTGGCACCAAGTTTCTCCGTCACATCGAGCGATGCCGGGTCTTGTTGTTGGTGCTCGACATGGCGGGCGTGGACGGACGCGATCCGCTGGCGGACTACCGGCAGGTGCTGAAGGAGCTCGAGTTGTACGATGCAACCCTGCTGAAACGTCCCCGGTTGATCGTGGCGAACAAAATGGACGTGCCGGTCGCCGGGAAGAATCTCCGTGCGTTCCAACGAAGGATCCGTCAGCCCCTCGTCGCCATTTCCGCCGATGCCGGGACGGGGCTCGACAAGTTGAAGCTTGCGATTCGCAAGAAGCTGGAGAAAGCTCGCTAGCCATCGCCGATGAAGCTGACGTTCTTCGGAGCCACCAAGACCACCACGGGATCGAAGTACCTCTTTGAGGTAAACCGCCGCCGCGTCCTCGTCGAGTGCGGGATGTACCAGGGCAAGCGTTCCGAAGCGATCGAACGCAACAGCCGCCTGCCGTTTTCCGCGGCGAACGTGGATGCGATGGCGTTGTCGCACGCGCATATTGATCACAGCGGGGTGATCCCGGTGCTCGTCCGGGATGGCTATAAGGGGAAAATCTACTGCACGCCTGCGACGCAGGATCTTTGTTCGATCATGTTGGTTGACAGTGCGCATATCCATGAACAGGACGCCGCGTTTATCACCAAGAAGCACGCCAAGAAAGGCCTGCCCCCCGCTGAACCGCTCTACAACCAGGCTGACGCTCGGGCGGCACTGGAGCAATTCCATCCCGTTCCGCTCAAACAACCGATGCAACTGGCCGATGGAGTAACGGCGACCTTCGTCGAGGCCGGACATATTCTCGGCTCAGCGAGCATCGTGCTGGAGTTGGAGGAGAACGGACGGCGCGTGCGCTTTGGGTTCAGCGGCGACATCGGGCGCGGCAAGGGGGATTTCATGCGGGACCCCGAGCCGATGACCGATCTGGATTACCTGATGGTGGAGAGCACCTACGGCGGACGCGAACACGAAGACCTCGACAACATCAACCAGCGCATCTGCAGCATCGTGAACCGCGCCGTCGAACGCAAGGGCAAGATCATCATCCCGGCGTTCGCGGTGGGGCGCATCCAGCAACTGCTCTACACGCTCGCGCAGATCATCGAGACGAACTGCATTCCGGTGCTGCCGGTCTATGTGGACAGCCCGCTTGCCGTGGATGCCACGGACATCTTCGAGAAGCATCTGGAGTGTTTCAGTCCGAACTTCACACGTTGGTTGCACCGAAACGGCAATCCGTTCTCGCGCATGAACGTGACCTACATTCGCGACGTCGAGGACTCGAAGAAACTCAACGAGTTGAGAGAGTCCTGCATCATTCTCAGCGCGAGCGGCATGGCGGAAGCAGGGCGGATTCGTCATCATATTCGCAACAATATTGAGGATGACCGCAACACGATCTTGATCGTCGGATTCTGCCCGCCGGAAACGCTCGGAGGCCAACTCATCGCCCGGCTGCCCAAGGTCAATATCTTCGGCGAACCATATACGGTGCGCGCTCGTGTGGAAGTGATGGATGCATTCAGCGGTCACGCCGACCGCAGCGAGTTGTGCGAGTATGTTCGCCGAACGACGGGCAATCTGAAGAGATGCTTCATCGTCCACGGGGAAGAGCCACAGGCCCGAGCGATGGCCGAGAACGTCCGTGGCCTCAAACCCCAGGCGGAAGTGATCGTCCCGGAGTATATGCAGTCCGTCGAACTCTGATTTGCGGGCCGGGACGAGTCCCCGAATTCTCACCCGCGATGTGATTCAACGCCTCTGATTTTCAGCTTTGAGAGGGAAACGCACCGAGAATTCGCTCGCGAACGCGTAAGCCCCTGATTTTAGGCCTTGGAACTTCATCACTCCTGCGATTCGAACCTGTTGGCACCGTCGTTGCTTAAATGCTTCCGTTCTTCGCAATTGGCGCGGAGGGCAAGTCATAAAAGTTACAAAACACAACACGCAATGGAGGAAAGTAAGAAAATGAAACGTCACTCGAACAAGGGCTTCACGCTGATCGAAATCATGATTGTCGTCGCGATCATTGGGCTTCTGGCGGCCATCGCCGTTCCCAACTTCGTGAAGGCCCGTAACCAGTCTCAGACCAACGCCTGCATCAATAACCTTCGTCAGATCGACGCGGGTAAAGAGCAAGCTGCGTTGGAGTTCAAGCTCACGTCGGGCGCAGCCGTCACGGTGGCTTCGGTGAACACCTACATCAAGGGTGGCAGCACGCCGGTCTGTCCCGCGAGCGGTTCGTACACCTATAACAACCTGGGCACGAACCCGACTTGTAACGTCTCGAACCACACGTTGCCGAACTAACTGAGTTAGACCTAACTCCTAACTCCAACCCAGGCCAGGGCGCTCTCGCAAGGAGCGCCCTGTGTCTTTTCCGAGATGTTCTACACGGGCGCGCCCGGCCCAGTGGCCTTTCGCCGCTTGCGAATCACACCCGACACTTCCTGTAACTCGGGTGCGCGAAGCATCGCGCTGGCGACACCAAACACGATCATCCCCACTGCGATCGGGATCAGGACAAGCACCCGACCCACTCCTGCACCGACCGCCGTGTTCTGCGCCAACCACGCCCACGCCAGCCAGCATGCCAGGCCCATTGCCGAGGTCGCCACCAGTGTGCGCACTCCCGAAGAGGCGAGGGACTGGCCTTCGAGCGCGCCGATGCGTCCGCGCAACGCGGTCATCAACGCGATGGCGTTCATGGTCGAGGAAAGCGTGTTGGCCAGCGCGAGCCCGCCCTCTTGCAGCCAAAACATCAACAGCGCGGCAAGAAAGACGTTCACGATCATCGCCATCACGCCGATCTTCATGGGCGTCTTGGTGTCCTGCATGGCATAGAACGCCCGGGCGACGACGTTGACCGTCGAGTACGAGATCAGCCCCGGCGCCAGAAACAACAGCGCCCACGAGGCATGGCGCGTCGCGTCGGCGTCGAACTTCCCGCGCTCGAGCAGGAGCCGAACGATCGGCTCACCCAAAATCATCAGCCCGACCGCGGCGGGAATGGTCACGAACCAGAGCAGCCTCAACGCATCGGTCAGCGACTTCTTGAAATCGTCCAGCTTCTCCTGCGCGTAAAGTGCGGAGAGCGCGGGCAGCGCGTACGTCGCGACCGATACGCCGAAGATGCCCATCGGCAGTTCCATGAGACGGTCGGCATAATTCAGGGCCGCGCGGGCATAATCGCCCACAAAAAACGCCAGCGCGCCACTGGTGATGACGTTCACCTGAAACACCGCCACGCCAAGTACGCTGGGCACCATCAACTGCGCAACGCGTGTTACCACCGGTTCGCGCAAATCGAACTGCCAGCGGTGCGGAAAACCTTCGCGCCAGAGCAACGACATCTGATAGACCCATTGTACGAACCCGCCAAGCAACACGCCGGCAACAAGGCCGTAGATCTGGCGGTTGATGTCGCCACCGAACAACGGGCAGAACACAAATACCGAGCCGATCATCACCAAGTTCAGAAGCACGGGCGAGAAGGCAGGCACGAAAAAGTGACCGCGGACGTTCAGCACCGCCATCGCCAGCGCAGCCATGCACACGAAAATCATGTACGGCATCATCCATTGCGTGAGCGACAGGACCAGATGGGCCTCTTCGGAACGGGTCAGGCCCAGACGGACCAAGCCCAGGATCAGAATCGTCGCCGCAGAGACCAAGCAACACGAAACGAACAACACCGATGCGATCACGTTCGCGGCACGGCGGGCGGATTCCTGTCCTTCCTTTGCGAGCTTCTCCGTGAAGACGGGAATGAACGCCGACGTGAGCGCGCCTTCGCCGAGCAGGCGACGGAAAAGATTCGGGATCGTGAACGCGAAGAAGAACGCCGACGCCGCCAGGGTCTGCCCCAGGATCTGAAGGATCAGTACAATGTCTTCATCGAAG
>CAZOTB010000004.1:0-42334 GCA_964582645.1 uncultured Verrucomicrobiota bacterium
GGTGGGTTTTGTCTTTTTGGTGGTCGCCGCTTCTGTGCCCCGCCCTTTTCGGGCTCCAACGTCCAACCGGGTCGGCGCGCTGAGGCGCCTCCCACATTGGATTTTTCGCCGCCCCAGCCGGTCACTTCTTCGACAGAATCGCGTTGTCCACGATGACGGCGTCGCGGTGGTTTTGGATCTGGGCTTTCAAGGTTTTGCCCACGTGTTGCGATGCGGTCGCGCTGTCGAACGTGACGCTCGTGTGCCACCAGACTCCCGTGGATTGACTCGTCCAGTTGATTCCGGTGGCGACCGTAATGTTCGTCGCGCCGTCGTCGGCTACCAACGTCAGCTTGCCGTCGCTGTTGGAGAACGAGCGGGGCATCACGTCGGCTTCGAAGGTGTACCGGGTGTTGGACTGGATGACGCCGACGGGTTGAGTCAGGATCGTGTCAACCCAGTTCGTGTCGCCCGCCGTGCCGAGCGAAACGTACTGTTGCTCCTCCGTGGAAACAGGCATCCCGTTCCCCACTGTCGGACGATAGACAACGCAGAGATTGCTCACGGAGCCCGTGACGGTCCACGCAGGAATCGGCGCGTTCGTCACCCACTGACCCGCCTGCTCGCGCTGCCGGAGCGGAAGTTCGAACCCGCCATTGGTCAGGAGGTTCAAGGGTGCGACGGTGAAGCTCCAGACGTTGCCGGTGTCGCGCGTGCTTCGGTGGAGTTCGTGCACGCGCCAGAAGCACGTCTGCCCCGCGATGAGCGGACTGACGGGAACGTGGTTCGTCACACTGAGCAATCCGACATGCACGCTCGGATCGCCCGCTGTCACCAATTCGACATTCGTGCCCAGATACAAATCGGGGCCGTTGGACAGGAACCATGCGAGACCGCTGAGGTTCCAGTTGGTGATGACCGGATACGAGATGGAGGAATTGGGAGGAAGCACCGGCAACTCAAAGCTGGCGTTCTTGAGGACGTTCGTCGAGGGTGTGGCGGGACGCTCACCTGCTGCGCCGGCGAGGAGAAGAGCAAATACTGCCGGATGTCCTTCGGGCCAAGTCGCGCGTTGCAGTGAATTTTCGGCTTCGCCTCAAACCGTTTCCGCTGGATCGTGCGCGCCCCCTCGACCCGCGCCCGGATTTTCCCGGACGGCTCGCCGGTCGCCTCGCCACGCAGTTCCTTGTACGCAATCGCGGGTACTTCGACGTGCAGATCAATGCGATCCAACAACGGCCCCGACACGCGGTTGCGGTACCGCTGGATTTGCGTCGGCCCGCACCGACTCTCGCGCCTTGGATCGCCGTAGAACCCGCACGGGCACGGATTCTGGGAGAGCATATTCAGAAGCGGCGATTCGACCTGAAAATGAAGTCCGTGGAATGCCAGCACCTGCTTGGGATTTCCCACGGGACACTCACCGACTGCGAAAAGGGGAAGCGCATGCCGAAACGCGAGAGGCACAAGAAGATCAACAGCATTCTGAGGTACGATCCATTTCGGGGTGCGGCTTGAGCCCCGTGCGGCGCACGGCACGCCCAACATGGACTCGAATTGATCCAGCTCAACTGAGCATCGTATAGAGTTCGGAACGACGCAAACCGAGCATCTCGTTTCGGCCCACGAGGCGCTGTTTGACCTGGTTCGGAATGCCGCGAGATAGGCTCGCGCAGCAACAGACCGAGTTCCCTCCCGGACCCGCACCCCTTGCCGACAGTCGAGGTTCACCTCGGCCACGAACATGGAGTTGGCGCAGTACTCGGAAGCAGCGACGACGACGCCGTTGGGATCAGTGACCATCGAGCCCGACATCGGTGTGCCGCCGATTTGCATTTCCTCGTTGTTCACGATCTTGACCCACCTCGGACTGGGCCGGGCAATGAGCATCGGCGCGTGGGTGTCGAACGCGCGCACGCGCGGGCGGAGCACCGAGTCAAAATGATCGTGGTTGGCGCGCTCGACATCCAGATAGACGAGAATCTCCGCGCCCGCCTGCGCGAGCTGCCAGTGGACTTCGGGAAAGTAGATGTCGCTGCCGACGCTCAAGCCGATCGCTCCGAGGCGACTCTGAATCGGCCGGATTCGGTCGCCGACTTCGAAGTCCTCATCCGGCTACCGGTGCGTTTGAGCGTACTCGCCGATAACCTCGCCATCAGGAGCGAACAAAGCCGAGAGCCGCCGTCTGCGTTCAACATAGCCAGCGACCAGGGGAACACGGTGCCCTCGCGCCAGACGGGCGAAGACACCGCGCCCTGCCGTTCGCGGGAAGCCGAATGGGACGACGACCAGCTTGCTTCCCTTCGCGACAGCCCGGCGGAAGAAGCGGGTGAAGTTCCCCCGGCTCGCATCCTCTCGGTCGAGCGAAAGAACTGCGACAGCGATACCGCTTTCATTCATGGTCATCGCCGGTAAGGAATCGAGAGATCAAAGACCGGCGGAATCCGCATCTCGCTGTCGTGGACGAACAGACGCTTCTTCCGGTAGTCCGCCCGAACCACGGAACCGTTGCTGAACGTCGTCTCGTAGCAGTCGCCGCCGAGATGCCGGTGGCGCTCCATGAAGGCGAACTGGTTTGCGCCGAGTTGCTCGATGAGAATCCGGTACTTTGCCGCGTAGGCCGGCAGGAGCCGGTCGTCCCATTGGATCGCGAACAGCGAACCGCCGCGCTGCGGGTGGGCGCCCGAGAAATCCGATCGCGGCGCGCTGCCGGTTTCGGCCGCTTCGAGCAGGCGTTGCCGGGAGGGAACGGGGTCGTCGTTCTTCGCGTGGATCAGCAATCCGTGGAAGGCCAGATGCCAGAGCGGAATCCATTCATCAATGAGCGATTGCACCGGCGTCGGCGAGTTGAGACCGGCGTACACGTTGCGCAACGGCACGTCGCCGATGTAATCGGAATGACGGACGATGTGCGCAAAGCCGCATTCTGTCCCGGCCGCGCCGAAGACCGCCCGGCTCTGGTCGAGCGCCCAGCACAAGCCCTGCGACTGCCAGCGACGCGGGCCGCCCTTGCGTTTGTCGTAGTCCACTTCCAACGGGGGGCTCATCGCGTCGAGGTAGTTCAAGCCGTCCGCCCCGAGCGCGCGCAGCCGGGTCATCTGGCCGCGCACCCAACCGCGCGGGTGCTTCAGCGGATTCGCCGAGTACGTCGCGCCGCCGCCCCAAATGCCACGCGGCAGAGCGTTGCCGTAGAGGTCCCGGATGCAGCACGCGTGGTTGGGGAAATGGGTGTCGGCGTAGTTGTCATGCACCTGCATCTGAAAGCCGAGCCGCTGCCCGGTCGCCACCAACTCGCGGAACTTCTTCGTGCCGCCGAGTCGCGGGTCAACGGGGAAACGAATGTGAAAGCGTCCGTCGTGGCCATCAATGTTCCAGCCGACGAGTTGAATCGAGGCGCGCTCCACGCCGGCGGCCCGGATCTTCTTCAACTGCCCCTTCGTCTCTGCGAACGTTTGGAAAATCCGGTACGTCCCGTCGCCGTGCTCGTGGCCGAGATCCTTCTGCGCGTGGAACGTCTTCATGAACATCGCGCCGGCCGCGTACCGCACCGCGGGCGAACGCTCCGCCTTCTCGGCCAGCGTCGTCATCCGCCACGTCTCACGGAAATGTTTCCGCAACCGCCGCCCCACGCCCGAGTAGTCCGCGTCGGCCGGATCGAGTGAAACGTAGCGGAACACCCGGTCGCACTCGTCCACGGGATCAATCCAGTGATACCGGTAGCGTGTCGAGAAACCGTGGCACGTCGCGCCATCGCGCTTGATCTCGATCTCGTACTGCGCATCGAAGTCGCCCTGCTCCGCAATCACGGCCACACCACGCTTACCCTCGGTGTACGTCGCGAGCACCGGCAACAACGGCAAATCTTCCCAGCGCGGCTGCTGGCCATAAATGAGGAACTGATCCTTCACCGGCAGCTTGTGTTTGCCGGGGTGGATCAATGCGCCCGCCCGGACCGGGGCCACAACCACGTCGCGTTTTCCTGCCGTCAACAACCCCGGCAACGGTCGCACGCCGAACAACCGAAAGAAGTCGTGCCGGCGTTCGCGGATCGACTTCCACGGCACGGTGACGGCGAACTCGTTGCCCTCAAGCGCGATCCCCAGGTCGAATTCGATCTGCGACCACTGGCCGAGAAATCGGAACCGCGCTTTCGTCGCGCTCAACCGCTCGACCCGCGTCACCTTCAAGTCCTTCTGCAGCTCGACGCGCTGAATCGGACTCCACAGCATTTCCATTTCGCAGAGCCCCCCTTCGAGCGCGAGTCCGGTTTGCTTGTCGCGCAGGCTGACCCGGTCATCGAGGCTCAAGCAAAGACGTTTGTTCTCCAGTTTCATGTAACTGTTAGCGTTGTTCCCGTCAGTTTTGTCCGTGTCAGTCCGCGATTGGTCAGCAGTTCTAAATCGCCGGCATGGGCGAAGCGGATGGCGAGAGTATCGCCTCCGACCTGTACGTCCTCAACCCTGATGTTGGCATCGAGAATTTGCAGCCAATCGGTCTTGGGGCTGATCGCCAGCAACCGGCTGCTGCGCGGGGCGAGCGTGACGTCGCCCAAGTCCTCCGACGTCAGCGACCAGACATTCGTGGCGACGTACCGGCCCGCGGGCAGGCGCAGCTTGCCGGGGGTGAGCGTGAAGGTGCGCGGCTCGTCCGTGAGATTGAACACGGCCACGGTCCGCCGGGGCAATCGCTCGTGGCCTTCGAGCCGGCTGAAATGCGGCGTGTTGCTGAACCAGATCGGCGGGCCGAGGCTCGCGGGGTCGCGGTAATCGTAATCGGCGAAGTGGACGGGCCGACCGTTGTTGGGGCAACAGATCGCCTTCTTCACCCAACGCAGGCGCGGATGATCCGGCTGCTGGTAGAGCCAGCCGGCCACCTCGACCAGCGAGCCGGAGACAAGGCAGTAATTGATCGCGGTGAGCGCCTCGTCCTCCGAGAGGCCGGGGAGCAGCCCGATGGCGTCGCTGTTGGGCGCGAACAGGTCGCCGGTGTGAGTGGCAACGCAGGCCGCGCCCCAGAGGAAGTTGGTGACGAAGTGCTCCCAGTCGCCGCCGCCGACATCAATGCCATAGCGGTAGTTGGTGAACCACTCGGCGAGGAACGGATTGCCCATGGCGATGTCGCAGCCCGTTTGCAGGTAGCCGTGCTCGGGCAAACGCTTGCACATTTCACCCAGCCACCAGCTCCGCCATTCGTAGCCGCTGCCCTCGCACCCGGCGAGCAACGGATGCGAATCCTCGAAGGCGTAGCTCCAGAAATCAAGTTTGATGCCCTCGAACCCGCCGTGCGTGGTGAACGCCTCGAGCGCGCGCAGCATGTACTCGCGCACCTCGGGCTGGCTCACGTCGAGCACGCGTTGCGTCGTGACGCGGTAGGAGTAATCGACGAACCAGTCCGGATGGTCCCGGGCCAACGGTGCCGCCGCCGGCACGAACCCGCCCACCCAGAGGGCGGGGTGCAAGCCGCGCTCACGCACCGCGTCGGTGTACGCGCGCAACCCTTGGGGAAACTTGCGCCGGTCCACACCGTCTTCTCCCTCGTAGGGGACGCCCAACCCGTGCGCGAGCTTGAGTTCCTCCGCGCGCGCCGCATAGCCGTCGTCAATCTGCAGCCATTGCACCGTGGGCAGATGGTCGCGGATGAACTCGGCCATTTGCAGCAGGCGCTCCTGGTCAATGTCGCGAAAGACGCCGTCATTCCACGATCCCCACACCACACTGTGGCGGTTTGCCTTGCCCGCGCCGCGCAACGGCGGCAGGTGCTGGCGCAGCACCTTGAGGTAGGGCTCGAAGAGGCGCTCGATGTCATCCGCGTGCCCGGTGCGCCCGAGATACCAGAGATCCTCGAGCGTCTCGCCGGGCCGGAGTTGCCGGTGGGCAACGGCCTTGATTGACGAGAGGATGTCCCAGGTGCCGGGACCGAAGAGATGGTTGTGGAAGAACACGCGCTGCGACAGCGAGCCGTGAACGAGACCGACGTTCGTCCGGTAATTCGACAGCAATACCGCCGGGAACGGTTGGTATGGCGACGCCCCGACGCGTTCGCTGACGACCCCGGGGTCGGCCCAACGGTTGCCGGCCAGGGTGTCGAAGCCGCTGTCCTTCACCAGCTCCGCCGTGCGCTTGAGCCGGACGGGAATCGCCATGCGCTGGTAAATGCGCGGGTTCTCGGTGTGATAGAAGTAGTCGTCCGCCGGGTCGCCGCCGAAACTGATGCCTTCGAGCCGGATGCCCAACTCGACGAGCTGAATCGTCTGCCGGGAGTCGTTGGTGACGCGGCGGCGGCACACGACGTGGTCACTTTCCGCCGTGAAATCGATCTCGTCGCGGACGCTGCCGGCCACGGTGACGACATACGGCCGCCAGGTCAGCCGGTCCGAGCGCAGCGTCTTGCGAAGAATGGCCTCGGCTGTCATTGCGCGGTGAGGACATGGCGCGCGGCCAGCCCATTCTTCAGTCCACTGACAGGCTTCTGTGTGGTCATGGTTCCCGGTTCGGGGTCGTCGCCCATCCTCGCTGGACGCGGCGTCCAAGTCAAAGCGGTTCTCAGATGTCGCCGCCACTCGGTATTCTTGACACCGGGAACAAAATGGAGTTCATGTTCCGCGTGCGGACGGAAGCCGAATTTATCGACGCCGTTCATACTCGCCAGCCTATCGCGGGTCTGACGCACGGCTTCTATCGCTATCCCGCTCGTTTTTCTCCGTTGTTCGTCCGCGCCGCGATCAAGGAGTTCACGCAACCAGGCGATGTGGTCCTGGATCCGTTCATGGGTGGTGGCACAACGCTTGTCGAAGCACGGGCGCTGGGACGGAAGGCGATTGGCACTGATATCAACACCTTGGCGGTCTTTGTGTCGCGAGTGAAAACGACGCTGATGCGCGACGATGACTTTCTTCAAATGCGACGGTGGGCGAATTCCCTCGTTGGCAAGCTGAACCTCCACAATCCTCCAGTGCGAGCGGCGGAGTGGTTTGAGGATGGCTATCAGCGCAACATAAGCAGCCGATCAACTTGGCCGATTAGGAAGACCATCGAGTTCATTCTATCCCGAATTGGCGAACTACCGAACGAACGACAGCAAAGCTTCGTGCGCTGTGTGCTGCTGAGAACAGCGCAATGGGCATTGGATTGCCGTTACGAAATTCCACGGGCCGCATTGTTCCGTGACCAGTTCTACCAGAATCTCGGAGTGATGGTGGTAGGGGCTAAGCATTTTGCTGAAGCCGTAGATAGGGCCGGTTGTTCCTGCTCTGCGGAAGACGCCTGCTGCACGTTTTGCCTGCATCGTTCTGCCGTTGGCATTGAAAGCGATCCGGTAGTGACGAGCCAAGCTGCGCCTCGATTAATTCTGACCTCACCACCGTATCCAGGCGTCCACGTGCTTTACCATCGTTGGCAGGTGAACGGTCGTCGGGAAACCCCAGCGCCCTTCTGGATTGCGCAAAGTCGTGATGGCAGCGGAGGGTCTTACTACACGTTCGGCGATCGCAAGGAGGAGAACTTGGATGGCTATTACGAACAGTTGAATTCAGCCTTCTCCTCGCTTGCGCGCCTGATGGACAAGAAGTCTTTGGTGGTCCAGATGGTTGCGTTCTCTGAAGCATCCTGGCAGCTTCCGCGATACCTGAAAGGTATGACGCAAGCGGGCCTTTCAGAGATCAAGATGACACGGCTTGCTAACTCAGCCGATGGCAGACTTTGGAGATGCGTGCCGAATCGCAAATGGTACGCCGACTGGAAGGGTGCGACCCCGAGCAGCAAAGAAGTGGTGTTGTTCCACCGTCTGGTCTAGCGGACGGATTCACGTGGACTCGCTGGAAGCGACTGCAGCCTGCACGTCTTCGGTGTCCAGAGCACCGAGAGCATCAATCATGGGCAGCAGAAACGGCGCTATGGCTCTTGTGACCACCCCGACTTGGAGTTCGAGGTTTGCCTCAGGCGGGTTCTGTTCTTCGACCTCGTTCGACTGGTTGCGCTGGGCTGCTTGATGTATCAACGCCAACCCAGTAAGCATCAAACCAAGTTCGAAACGAGTCTGAGCGACCTTTTCGTCTTGGTCGCTTCGCAGCTCTTGTTTGAGATAGCGCTTCAGGTGCACATTATCTGCGTTGATATAGAAGTCGTAGATGTCCTTTTCATCCCCAGTGCCGCCACTCTCCCCAGAATTCCCGGCGTGTCTGATGCGCAACGCAGTGTGCTGATCAAACGGGGGGTCGTGTTTGCCCCAATCCTCTTCCTTCACAAGAACCCAAGTCGGCAGTTCGATTCCTGTCGGGATTTCCCTCTCATCACCTTCCTGCTCCGATGGCGGTTTGCGTCTCTTGCCTTTACCACCGCTGGGTTCGCTTGGTGACATCACGTGAACAGTGAACTCATTTCTGAATGGCTCGATCTGAGAGGAATCCGCCACGACCGCGATGAACTGGACGGCATCGCCGACTCTGCAAACGTTGGGCAGCTTAACGTTCAGAACCGCAATCCCGTTCTGCAAATTCAAGCTATAATCCTCGACGGTGGATAACTGTCCACCCGCGTCGATCCTGCTTAACACGAACCTGCCGGGATCCACTTGGCGGCTGAAGTAGTCGTTCACAGCATCCGTCTCGAATGGAACGCGACAGCGCGTGTTTATGTGACAGTCACGGCTGAGTTGCGCACCATACTCCTTCCCCTTGAACCGGAAATAGGTCGGGAAGCGCTTGCCTTCGAATGCTTTTTCTTCACTTTTGACCGACTTCGGCTTGAACGGATTCGTCGCTCGATTCCCCAGCAGGAAGAGTTGGGACAGCGTGGGAGAGTGTCGGAGCAGAGCTTCGAGGACTTCTTCTAACGGCTTGGAATCTTTGAGGCGCTCTTGGAGTTCCTCATCGCGTCTGCGATTCTTTAGCTCGCGCAGACCATCATGGTTCTTCAGCAGAACCTCGAGTTCTTCTTCGATCACATGGCGCAATGGCGCGGCGCTCAGTCGATCGCGGCTATTCATGAATAAGTCCTCGCGCGCGCGGCCCGAGAGGGCTGTGCAATCCACGACCACAAGAATGGAGTCTGCGAGGTAACTGAGGCCGACCGACTTCTGTGCGAAGAAGCCCTGCGTCAGATGCCCGTGCGTCTGACCGTTGACCGTAAAGATAATCCCTTCGTTCTTACGATATGTCTCGGCCTTTCCTTTCTTAAAGGCATAGATCGTCGCAGTCATGCGTTCACCAGCAACACTCATCTGGCATGAACTCGGGAACTTCGGTTCAAGATTCTCGCCCTTGTCGTCGTCAAGGCGGACACTGAGGCCCGTCAGCGTCGTCTCGAAGCTGCCTGCGTGGCCACGGTACTCGCGGCACTCGTGGAATCGAATCGGAAGCGCTACGTCAGGTAGCAGCAAGTCCATACGCCTCAGCATGCCGTCGCGCATCAGAATGTTGCCCTTCAGACCGGTCGCGGCGTACTCATACAACTTAACGAGCGTTCCCGATGCTGATTCTCTTGCATAGGGTTGCTGGCCATCAGGAAAGATGGGCATAGTCGCGGCGCTAAAACGGAAAACGCCGCCGCGATTGGGCGCGCTCGCGCATCCGACCGGCGCGAGATACGTGTACACGGAGCTACGGCGGTTTCCCTGGGGATCTTCTCGTCGAACGACTGTAAACCCCCAGTCCATGTCAGATGGATGCGACGAATTTCCACTCAGCGCCGCAGGATTTCGACGGCTGACGATCAGTTGCAGATTGTGGCGTCCGCAGAATTTCAAGACGCCAGTTCCACCCATATTGAACTTTCCCTGGACGAACGGAATCCGCAGCTTATTGGATTTCGTTAGCGACAGAAATGTCTCAGGCATTCTCTCAGGTGTCTGCGCCTCGCCGCAGTCAGATATGGTGAAACATGGATTTCCATCCTGCGCAGTCGCGCCGGTCGCCGCAAAGGTGATACCTCTCGCAACCTCGGTTCGTCTCGAATTTGGCCAATTCTTAATCCTGCCAGCAACCAAGCTCTTTGGATTTACTCCTGGCTCAAAGAAGACTGCAACGGCTTCGACGATTGACTGTGGTGCAGATGGATCTTCAGGATCAATCCCCTGCACGAAGCACTCATTCATAAGCCGCGCATCCACGGAGTTTACAAGTTTCTCTACCAAGGCTGCGTCGGGCCGGCTCTGCTGGTTGCCGATGGTGTTGTAGTTGTTCTCGTAATCGCCGTAGTAACGCCAAGCCGCGTCGCTCTCCCACAGGCCAGCTTCCGTGAGAAGTTGGAACACTTCGGCTTCGGTATCCGCCTTCATCAGCGAAAGGCAAAGGAGTTTTAGATCGTCGTTGCTCATGGCAGATGGTTCATTTCAGCCATCCGATCTTGATCTCGCCCTCGACGGCTTTGAATTCGGGGTCGCCGGTGATCAGTTCGGCTTTCCGGTGCTTCGTCAACGCGGCGGCGAAGGCGTCGGCAAGCGACATCTTGTGCGCGGCTTTGTACTCCGCCGCCAACTCTGCGAGCGCACGGTCCACAGGAACCACCTCCAACGGCATCGTGTCCTCGAATCGCTTCGCTTCGGCGACGCCCTTGTCTCCCCGAACCTGCTTCACCCGGTACAGAACCTCGGCCCAGTTCACGGCGGGGAGGAGAACCTGTTTGTCGGCGAGCGCGGCTTCGTGAAGGATTTCCTCAACCTTGTCGGCACCGTCTTCCTCGAAGAACAGTGCCAGCACCGCGTAGCTATTGAACACCGTGCTTTTCAAGCTTGGCCTCCTCGCGTCGCTTCTCTTCTGCACGATCGTCCAGCAGTTGTTGCGTGGCAGGTTTCTCGCCTGGCTTCACGTTGAAGATGCCGCGGAAGGAGCGAATGTACTCGCGCGTCACAGGCTGCAACACGATGCGCCCGTTCTCCTCCACAAAGTTGACGCGCGTGCCCTCCTTGATGTCGTACTTGCGGCGGATCTTCGCGGGGATCACCAACTGCCCTTTTGCCATTACGTAAGTCGTATCCATAGGTGTCTCCTCAAGCCTGTGAGCATCGTAACAGATGCGGTTCGTAATGCAACATAGAAATGTAGGACATTAATGGCTTGCCTGACTATTGCAGAATTCTTGTGGTTTTCTTGGGCAATCAGGGCTTTTTTCGCGTTGAAGCGCTTGCCTGATCAACCTCACCCGAGCGTGATCACCTGGCCGGTGGCCAGCGAACGGTCAATCGCGGTCATCATGCGGTGAATGGCGAGGGCGTCCGCGCAGGAGCAGGCGTTGGGCGCGTCGTCGAGGACGGTGCGGACGAAGTGGTCGAGTTCCTCGCGCATGCCGAGGTGGCCGGTGCCGGTGAGTTGCGGGTCAATCACAACTTGGGCAACCTGCGCGCCACCGTTCGTGCGCAATTCGAAGCTGCCGGCGTGGTTCGGGTTGCCCATGATGCGGCCGGTGGTGCCGGCGACGCCGAAGCTGGCGTCGTCGCTGAAACGATTCGTGCAACCGAAGTTGTACGTGCCGCGGACGCCGTTCTTGTACTCGAGGCTGATCGCGGCATTGTCGGGCATCTCTTCCCTGCAGAGGCCGATCTTCCCCTTCCCATTGCCGAGAGCGACGAGGCGATGAACGGGCGCGCCTGCCCACTGTTGGATCAGGTCGAGGAAATGGACCGCGCAGTTGAACAGCGAGCCGCCCATGTTGGTGCGGACGCGGTCCCACTCGGGGTAGAACTCGACGTGACGGTGCTGGTGCCACCAGACGTTGGTGACCTCGCCCAGGTCGCCGCGTCGGATGTGGTCGAGAATCGCGCGATGCAACGGCGAACTGCGGAACTCGAATCCGATCTGGAACACGCACCCGCTGCGTTTCACCGCCTCGCCGATGGCGTCGGCCTCGGCGTCGTTGCAGCAAAGCGCCTTGCACTGAAGCACGTGCAGGCCGGCGTCGAGGCAGGCGATGCTCTGGGACGCGTGGAGCGGATTGGGCGTGGCAATCACCACTGCGTCGGCGACGCGCACGGCAAGGAACGCGTCGAGGTTCGTAAAGCCGGGCGCGTTCGCCTTGCGGAGCCGCTCCGGGTTCACGTCCACGACGGCGGCGAGTTCGGCGCGCGGATGGTTGCGGATGTTCTCGATGTAACTGGCCCCGTGGCCGAGGCCGACGATGGCGAAGCGGAGTTTGTTCATGGACTACTTCGGCTTCTTGCCGTGCTCGTACAACCAGTTGATTTCCTCGGGCGAGAGCGGCGCCTTGAACAGGATGAATTCGTCCATCAGGAACTGGTCGCCGTCGGCGCGCTTGGTCGAGATCGTGACGCGTTCGGGGTTTTCTTTCTTCTCGGCGTTCAGGGCGATGGGCTTGGGCAGACTGGCCTGTCTCGGCGGCTGGCCGTCCACGGAAAACTCGATCGTGTCGGAGCGGATGTTCAGGACCAACAGGTGCCACTCGCCTTCCTTCCAGTCCAACGCGCCGCCCATGGTGGCGCTGTCGCCTTTGGCGCCGGCGATTTCGCCGTAACCGTACAGGGCTTCCTTGTTGCGCGGATCGCCCATGCGACCGATCATCAACATGCGGTCACTGCCGAACAGCCGCATGGGCCAGAAGTAGCCGGCGTCCTCGCGCTTCGACATTTTCGCAACCCAGATGGCCGCCGCGCCCGACCGGCTGATGCCTGCTTCGCCGAGGTTGTACGACAGATCGAAGTCGCCGCTCTTGAGCGCCTGCCCAAACAGGCCGGGCGCGTAGGGTTTGAATTCTGACTTCCATTGGGCCGTCGGCGCGCCCGGTCCGGGCGACATGTCCGCGTCGGCTTTACCGTCGAAGCTGGCGTAAAACGCGATGGACTTGGTGAAGTGCTCGATCGCCGGGTTGTCGGCGGCGAAGGCCGTCGCTGCCAACGCGATGACTGCGGTGAAGGCAATGAGTGTCCTTTTCATTTTGCAGTCTCCACAAGGATAAGTTTGAAGTCGTGCTTTTTCAGTTCGAATCGCACCGTGCCGTCGGTGACTTCCAACAGCTTGCCGGTTTCGAGGTCGAGCGCCTTGATTTGTTTCGGGAGCGCGAGCGCCTTGGCATCAAGGTTCAACGCCAGGTTGCCGCCGTCGCCGTAGTCGCAAACCACCACGAGCGCCGCGCCGGGCTTGCTCAACACCAGCGTCGCGGCATCGGTGCCGGTGACGGTGGCGGGATGGTTCGCGTTCCAGTAGTTGAACACCTTCACCTCCGGTCTGCCATAGCCGAATTCGACGAGCCGCTTGTAGTTGTCCCACCAGTCCTTCGCCCAGCTCGACGTCTTGAGTTCGTGCACCATCAGCACGCCCGCGCCGGTGCGTTTCGCCCAGGCGATCTTGTTGGTGTCGGTGCCGTTGAACAGGTAGAGCGTGAACGGCACCGCGCCGTACTGCCTGCCGGTGCTCTCGGCGCGAAGGTAGTCGCGCGTGAAGCGGTCCTGGAAATCGAGGTCGCCCGCCTTGTCCTCCCAGGTGTAGATCGTCTGCGAGAACGCGATGATCGGCACGAGGCCGGTGTTGGTCATGTGGACCATGTTGACGAGTTTCTTGCCGCGTTCGTGGGCGAGCACCGCAGTGCGGCGGATCAGTTCGCGCATGTCCCATAGTCCACCCGCAGGCTGGATGTTGCCGTCGGGCATCTCGTAGGCGTCGGTGTCCACGGTGTGGAAGCACGACTGCAGGAAGATGTCGTCCCAGTAGATTCCGTCGGTGAACTGGTCGTACATCTTCGCGTAGTACCACGTCGCATAATCGCGGAAGCTTTCGCCCGGGTTGAGGTCGTACGCGACGCCGTCGCCGTAACCCCACTTGCGCTGCGGGAATGCGTCGCGATGCCACTCGTTGAGGAACGTCTGCCCCTCCGGCGTGTCGAAGCGCACGCCGCGGGCGTTGGTGTAGGAGATGATGTCCTTGGGTTTCGCGCACAGAACGTGGAACGCGGCATTGATCTCACCACGCATCCGCTTTCGTTCCTCCTCGGTCTTGCCCTTGGACTCGATCCATTGGTGGATGAACTCGGTGGGCCTGACGCCTGACTCGCGCGCCTTCTTGAACTCGTCCCAGATGCGGAAATCCTCGCTGTGCGGATACACGTCGAGGCACGGCGTGAGCGCGCCCCACGTCCAGCAGGAGCCGAGGAAATTGATCGGGCGTCCCCGTCCGTCGGGGGTCGGGTCGGGCGCCATGAACGTCCAGAGCCGCCAGTTATCCGGCAACGGCTTGACGGGCGTGGCTTGGAACCCGATCACGAGGCGGCGCGGCTCGGTGAGCGTCGTCGGCCTGGCGATCAGGTTGAGCCGCAGTTCGAGCGTGCCGCCGTGGCGCACGATCTCCTGGCACGGCACGTTCGTGGCCGTGACCCAGCCCCGGTCGTTCTCGCCGAACACCGCCAACCCGCGCTCCTCGGCGCCCAGCCAGAGGTACGGAACGTACGAACCGATGATCGAATTGCGGGCGGCCTTCGAGCTTTCCCAGACGCGGCCGGCGCCCTTGGGCGTGGCGCCCGCGACGTTGAAGCGCAGGCCATCGGTGCAGGCGTGGAACAACGGGCACTGCTTGTCGTCGAGCGGGATCACCAGCGTGAGCGATTCGATGGGTTTCGCGGACGGCTGCAACTCCAGCGTCCATTTCATCAGGCCGTCGTAGTCCCACTCGCAGCGCGCCGTGCCGCCCGGCCACTGCGACTCGGCGACGGCGCGGGTGTCCTGCTTCACGGTAAACTTGAGGCTGCCGCCCTTGACGGGGCGCTGGTTGAGTTCGAGCCGCATCGGTTTCTTGAGCAGCGGCTGGTCGAGGCTCTCGACCTGCTTCCAGAGGCCGAGTTCGTCGAGCGTGTGCCGGCGCAGAACGGTGCTGACGTTCTTGCCGGCAACCTTGATCGGGGTGAACGGCGGCAGGACGACGTCGGATTTGCCGAGCGAGTTGCGCTCCCACGGGAAGACATGGCGGACGAACGGGATCTGGATCGCGTCGGTCTTCACGCCCTCCAGTTCGACGACACACTCGTACTCGCCTTCGCCAAGCGGCGGCAACGGCCATTCGACTTTGGCGGCGAAATTGGTGGAAGCGATCACCTCGCCGCTCTTGCGCTGGATGCGCGCGGCGACGCCGGTGACCTTCGCTTTGTCGGCGAGGTTGCTGTAGTCCACCCGGAGCAGCGCTTTGTGGTGGTACGGGTAACAGGCGAAGCCGGTCTCGACCTTCTTCGCAGCTTCCTCCTCGAGCGTCCAAAGATTCTCGGGCCGCACCGGATTGAAGGCGAAGTCCCGCAGGTACCAGATCGTCCGGCCGTCCTTGCTGGTGACCTGGATAATTGTGGCGACCTCCTCGTTGAGCGCGGTTGCGGTGAACTCGGCGACAACGCTCTGGCCGGAGGGCACCGTGAGCGTGTTGGATTCCGTCTTCGGCGCGCTGCTCTTCGGGACGCACTGGAACGATGCCTGCACCTCGAGCGGCTGGTCGGTCGGGTTGGCGATGGCGACGCGGATGTGGACGTTGGCCTTGCCTTCATCGTGAAGCTGGAGCGTCTGGACGACGGGCGCGGCGGCGTCCCAGGTGACCACCGGCATCGTCTCCGGCTGGAGAAACGCGCCCGGCACCACCGACCACTCGGTTTGCTCGCGGCCGGTCGTTTGTTTCCAGTTGCGGCAGATGCGGATGCCCCACGGCTGGGAGAGGTCGGCGTCGGTCACCTGCATGTCCTTGAGCGGCAGCGCGGCCTCGAAATGCCAGCGATCGCCCACGACTTTGCTCGCGGTGCGCCAGTTGCCGCGCCACGCCTCGCCGCCGCCGGTCGGCATGTGCGACGCGTCGTAGAGGGCGCCCTTGGCGTTGATGATGGCGTGATAGAACCGTCGCCGCCCGGTTCTGTCGGTGCGGAGCGGGTCGAACACCATCTCGATCGAGTCGTCGAGCCAGACGCGCGCGTCGCCGTCGGCGGGAGCGGGATTGACGCGGGTGAGGAGCTTGCCGCCCGGCGGCGTCTCGCTCACGACGGCGATAAACAATTCCTTGCCGTCGCAACCCACCCAGAAGCTGGCCTCGAGCGGCTTGAGCAACGGTCCCCACCCGAAGCCCACCATGCGCGCGGCGCCGGCCCATTCCGCGTCGTCCACCGTGCCGTCAATCGTCGGCGCGCTTTTCATCAATGGGAGTCGCGCCTGCGGGATGCGAACCTCGGCGCCGTGGATGGAATGGTTCATGAGAAAAATCCCCGCGAGGGTGAGGACGTGGAAACAACGCAACCGTGGGAGCGAAGCTGCCATCATGTCATTTTCCTTGCGGGTTGCGGGCGGTCGCGCTGGACTGGAAAGCGCTCACTGCGACTTCTTCATGCAAAACCAAAACCGATCCTGCGCGTTGCCGATGGAAACGTTCCCCCAACTGATGAACTCGCCGGCCACCGCTTCATAGGGAGGGAACTTTGCGGCGTCCACCCACCGGACGCTGCCGTCGAGGTAGCCCACATTGAGGCCCCGTCTCTGGTGATTGATGAACCGTTGGGTGGTGCTGAGATTGATCCATGCGTCGGCGAGCAGCGGCAGATTGTCGTTGCCGGTGAAGCAAACCCGGTAGGGCGCGTTGGTGACGCCCTCGCAGAAATAGTTGTTGAGGTAAACGCCGCCACCGCCGCCCAGCCACAGATGATTGTAGGTGTAATGGCCGCCGGTGATGCCGGAGTTGAGGGAGGTATTCGCGAAGTACTTCTTGAACCCTTCGACCGTCCACCCGCCGGCAGCCCAATCGGGAGGCTCTGTGGGCACGGAGGAGGGACAAAAGAACGACTTGGGGTCCTTGATGAGATTCGCCGCGTAGAGGTACCCCATCCCACCCGGGCTGCTGAGAAAGGAGGTGTACATCCCGTAGTTGAGAACCGCGGGATACATGAAGTGATTGTTGTCATCGAGGTAGATGCGCGTGGCCAGGCCGAGCGTGCGCAGATTACCCACACAGACCGCGCGTTTGCCAGCCTCCTTGGCCCTGGCGAGCGCCGGCAACAGCATGGCCGCCAACAAGGAGATGATGGCGACGACCACCAGCAACTCGATCAGCGTAAACCCGAAAGACCGCCCATGCTGGACGCTGGATGCTCGATGCTGGTTCAAGCCCGCCGTCTCCAGAAGAGCGCGCCGGCCGCCACGACCATCAACCCCAGCGTGCCCGGCTCGGGAATCGTCGCGATGAGCACCAAGTCATTGCCGGTGCCGCCGGTGTACTGGATCGTGTAGTAGGCGCTGATGCCGTTGAGCGATGCGTCTATGAACTGGTTGTTCGTAAGACCTGCGAACTACCCGCTGATCAGATTGGGTCCCTGGTTATCAATCAGGGTGAACGTGTCGCCGGGTGTCGGCGTAAACGCGTTCAAAGGCAAGATGGAAAGCGCGCCCGCGAGGGTGACATCTCCTTCGACGATGAGGCGGTCATAGTCGGTCGGATTGGTGCCGCCGATTTCCATCTGCAGGAGCGAGGTGGAACCCAGCACCAAGTTGCTGGTGAAGGTCAGCACCCCGGCGGAGAAGCCGGGGGCGATGGTGCCGAGGTTGGTGGTGTTGGCAGCCACGGTGCCGCTGCCGCTGAACGAGCCGCCGCTGCCGATGGTCAAGGTCGTGCTGCGCCAGAGCGAGCCGTTGCCGGTCAACTGGAGGTTGGCGTAGTTGGTCGCGCCGAGGCCGGTGTGGAAGGTGTACGAGGCGAGGCCGGTGGCGTTCGACGCGGCGTTCAGACGGAAGGTGTTGTTGCCTTGGAACACGACGTTGGTGAGCTCCGTGCCGATCTGGTTGCCAAGGATGTTCGCGTTGCCGATGCCGCGGAAGGAAATCACGGCATTGGACACCAAAACGTTGCCGGGTTGAACGATCGAGAGTCCCAAGGACGTGCTGCCAAACTGAAACACGCCCCCGTCCTTGATGCTCAACGACCCAAAGCTGTTGGAGCCCATCCAAATAGACTGATGCTCGAGAATGCCGCCGTTGGCCACGTCCACGCGACCCGTGCCGGCGAACGTCCCGTTCCAGGCGTTGCCGCGACCGATCACCAACACGCCCGCTGGCCCATACAGATAGCTGCCGGGTCCGGTGACAAGCACTTCGCCATAACTTGCCGCCCCCTGACCCACGACCAGGTTTCCGAACGCGCTGTTGCTCATGACGCCGCCGTTGGAGATCACGATTTTGCCCCGGCCATCCACGCCCGCGCCGCCGCCGAGGAAAACATCACCCCACCCGACGAATGAAGATCCCGGGCCATCAATCGTAACGGAAGTATTGGTCGCGGTCCCGACTCCATTGAAGTACACGGCGCTGCCGGTGTTGTGGATCCATTTGCCGCTGTTCTGGACGCGGATGGCGTTGTTTTCGGAGTAGCTGCGCAGCCAGACTTGGGCACTGGTCTCCAAGAGGGAATTCGTGCCTGTAACCAGGATCTGGTTTCCACCGGGCCCGTTGTTGCCGACGCGCATTTCCCCGGAAACCGTCGCACGGCCTCCGTTCGATATGATCAGGCTGCCGACGCCGTTGCCCTGCGCTCCGACATACAACTGATTCTTGGCGAGCAGGACCGCCGTGGGTCCAGCCACCGAGACGACGCCTGTGCCCGTGGTGGTCGCTCCATAGACGCCGGCGGCACCGACGAACATCGTCTGTCGAACCGTGTTCGTCCCGCCCTTGATGTTCCACTGTCCGACTGCTCCGCCGATGGTGCCGAGGTAGAAAGTGGCTGAGATGTTGGCCAGTTCCGAATCACCCAAGGTGGTGAGCGTGCCCACATCAATCGTGTCCAGTCCAACCGAGGCGAAACTGTTCGAGGCGTACAGGTGATCCACGATCATGTTGGCGGCGGAGCTGGCAAGTTGAAGCCGTCCCTGACCGGCAGTGCCCCAGTTCACATACACCGTGCCGGTGCCGGCCGCGTTGGTCACGGCGATGGTGCCACCGAGATTTTCCAGGCGGAAGGTGGACTTACCGGAAACGCTGTTCCCGATATTCAGGGTGTCGGTGATTCTCCAGTTCACGCTCGACGGCCGCATCTCGAGCGTCTGGTTGATGGCGTCCACCACGACGGCTCGATTCGTGACAGGCGAGCTGGTCGAGAGGGTGAAGAAGTTGCCCCAGTTGGTAAAGATCGCCGTGTCGGCAGCACGCGGCACGAAGAACTCGCTCCAGTTGGCGGTATTGTTGAACGACTGAGCTGCGGCGCTGGTGGTATTCCAGTAGTTCGTGACCACCGCAGGGGGCGTGATGGACTCGATCTTGAGCTCGTCAAGGTAACCTTTGTAGAAGAAGGACGACTGGTTTCGTGCGCCAAGGTATAGGAGGGCGTTCAAGAACCCTGCGTTCTGAGCGGTATGGAACCCAGCGGCGATGCTGTCAGGCAACAAAACGCCGTTCGTTCTCACCTAGATGACGTTGGCGGCGTTGGCCCCGGGGATGATGTCCACCTGGAACAGGTCCCAGGCGGTGTTGTTGATGGCGTGCGGGACTTTTTCGATGTTGTAGCTGCTGGTGGTCTTGTACCCGAAATTGCCGAAGCCCGACCCGGATTCATTCACGTCAAACAGGAACGCCCCGGGATTGCTGTTGAAGTTACTGGTGGTCTCCAGAATCACGCGGGTGCTGGTGTCGAACGCCCGCAACGCGAAGCTGAGCCGCAGGTGTGTGACGCCTGTGAAGTCAAGCGGAGCGATGGTCACAAGACCTTGTGACCCGTTGAAGTACGCGCTGCCCGTGCCCCCGCTCAGGTTGGCAACGTCGTTGCTCTGGTCAGCGGTGCCGGTCAGGTTATAGCCGTTCCCCGAAAAATCCGTGAGAAAGTTGGCCCCCGGGTCGAAATGATACTCGGCGATGGTGAGATCGGCGCGCGCCGACGGAGCGACGAGAGCGATGATCGCCGCCGCCAAACACATCGTTCCAACCAGATGAAGCTGCTTATTCATAACGTCCTCCAATGATGCTCACTTGCCGTCCTCCCGAATGCGTCCCCGGATCAGGATCGGCAGCTCGGGAAGCGGCTCGGTGGCGATCCGCTTCCACAACAGCGTCCACAACTCGCGCGCAATTTCACGCGCGGAAATCTCGTAGCGCACGACGGGTATCCCGTAGTGCAGTTCAAAGTCCTGGTTCGCCTCGGTCACGACCGTCAACTGCCCGGGTACGTCCACGCCGAGCCGGATCAACGCCAGCGCCACCGCGCGCATTCCGATGTCGTCGTCCACGATCAACGCGTCGGGACGTTGCGCCTCGCTGCCGGGCGCGAACCATTCCCGCACCGTGCGGAGCGCGTTCTCGTAGATCACACGCTCGGAAGTGGAAGGGGTGTCCGCCAGTACGATCGGCCGGGAGCGAAACTGGGGCAGGCAAAACTCCGCAAGCGCCGCGACAAATGCTTCGTCCTTCATCTCCGTGTATGGGGTACCCCTGCGTTCGGCGATGAAGGAAACGTAGCAAATCTTCCGTCGGCCCTGCGCCGCCAGCCACCGGACCGATTCCCGCATGAAATGTCGGCCATCAAGCGCTGCGTCGGCCTCCTCCAGTGAACCCCACCGGGCTGCGGGCAACGCGGCGCGTTCGGCGCGTGCCGCCTCGGTATCCGGGTTCAACTGGATTTCGACGAAACCACTGAATGCGTGTTGGCGCAGATCCGTTTCGAGATGCCGGCACACGGGCGAGTTGACCGGCTTGGCTGTGGCGTTCGCTCCGAGAAACCCGTCGTACACACGCAGCACCCGCTCGCGCAACTCCGCTTCCGCCTGCAAAGCGCGATTCAATGCACGATAGAAGTGGGACGGCTCGGCAGTCAGGCTCGGCCCAAACATCACACCGATGAACGCCTTCTCGGTGCGCGATTTCACGAACGTCCCGCGCTCGGGCGCTCGTTCGATGCTACCTGATGCCATCAAGCGCTTCATGGCGCGCTGAACCGAGGTGCAACTGACGCCTCATTGCTTCGCGAGACTGGGATTCGAGGGCAGGCGCTCGCCCGGCTTGAGCGCGCCGCTCGAAATGAGCCGCTCGAGATTCCGGCTGATCTGCACGTGGGCGGGATCCGCCGTCTC
This sequence comes from uncultured Verrucomicrobiota bacterium, assembly GCA_964582645.1. Lineage (GTDB taxonomy): Bacteria > Verrucomicrobiota > Verrucomicrobiia > Palsa-1439 > CAZOTB01 > CAZOTB01. The sequence continues at coordinate 20,982 of CAZOTB010000004.1, forward strand.
GACACGGAGTTTGAGTTCAGTTTCGATCGCCATCTGTACCGCTTAATACTGTTACGGTACTAAGGCGTAATGAAATGTGGGCTACAACCCCTCGCCTTACTGTTGAGCCGACGAAACGGGTCAAGCAGCGCTGAATGGCGCGACTCGATGGAAACTGCGCAAGTTCGCAATGCAGATCGTCGCCAAATCACGTTTGAAACGATGCTGCCGGCTGGCCATTACAAACTTGCCATCCGCACCCGCAAAACTCAGTTCCCGATGGAGACGCTGTATGTGCCGCTGCTCGAATGGCCGAGCCTCAAATGCGTCCCGAGCGGGCCGTTCGATATTGATCACACCGAGAACAGGATGGTTGTCCCGTGTTTTCATGTGCAGGTGGACGACCAGCCAGCCGGCCTCGCCTGGTTCGATATCCCGTCGGCCGAGATGGGCGAGCAGAGATACTTCCGCACCGAATTTGGGATCGTCGCCGAACGCGATGGCATGCACACCATCCGGCTCCAGTTCCGCGATGGTGAAAAACGGATCGGCTGGGACGACGTCGAGGAGATTGACCTGCTCCCTGATGAACGCCAGCCGCAGCATTGTCCGACGCGCGACGGCGTGACGCTGTGGGCGGAAGACTCGGCGTGGCAGTCACTGCGCGAACGGCCGACGCAGCTTCAGCGAGTCATCTTCGACTCGTTGCGGCACAGCGTTCGTTCGGGATTTGCCGGGACGTACAGCTACCGGATCACGCTGCTCTCTCTGCTGCACGGTTTGGGCGACACCCAGTGCAAAGACGAGCTTCGCTCGCGTGTGTTCCAACTGCTCGATCGTCGCTACTGGGGTTTCCTCGAGGCCGAGGGCGAACTCGGCTGCGACAACGATCGCGATGCCGGCATCCGTTTGATGGAAATGTGCTGTGCGCTCGGTTGGGCGGGCGACGCGTTCAACGACGCCGAGCGCGCCCGGATGCGCGAGAAGATCCGCCATCACGCTCGCATCTTCTACCGCTTCACCATTCTCCAGAAAGCCTACTGGCCGGACACCACGATGGAAGCCCACGGTCTCGGCGGCTGGCTTGGTTTGACGACCGCAGCGGCGCTGTTGCATCGCGACGATCCCGAGGCGCGCGTGTGGCTGGACTGGTGTTACGGCAATTTTCTCCGCAACGCTTCGTTCCTTCCGCGCGACGGGTTCAACCCATGGCCGGTGTTCAACCCGCAATGGTCGGTGTACTCGCTGGCACTCTTCGAAACACTCACCGGCCGACGGCTGCTGGAAGCGAATCCTTTCTTCGCGAGCTACGGACCGATGCTGAGTCATCTGCTCGCGATGGGATTGTTGCCGGCAATGAAACAGTCCGCCGCAATCGGTGCCGGCCACCTCCGCGAAGAACCGCTGCTGATGAGCTACCTCGGCAAACGCAACCGGGATGAGCGCGTGCATTTCTGCGCTGCGGAATCCATCCGACAAATCGCCGCCACGGGCGGTCACCTGCCTCCGTTGACGCTGTTGTTCGCCACAACCGAACCGGCCGTCGCGCCGCCCGCGCTGTCGGTGCCGCGAACGTTCCGCGCTCGTAGCGGTCACGTGGCGACCTTCGACGACGCGGAGGGTCACCGGCTCAAGCTCGAATTCAACTGCGGCTCGCCGCAGGGACCGGAGAACGTCACGGTGCTCAACCGCTACATGCAGTTCCACAACAGCATGAACTACACGGGCAACTACACGGTCGAGCTCGACGGCGAACTTGTGATCGGCGGCCCGCGGCAGAGTTACGATTATCGCACCGGGATGTTCCAGATGGTCACCGTCAACAGCGGCGGTCATATCATGGAGCATCGCTACGGCGGGTACTGCTTTCAGCCTTGCGAGCAGCCATTCATTCGCTTCAGCCGCGACAGCGAGGAACTGCTCTGCGTGCAAGCCGAGCTGCGCCCGATCTACCGCGCCGACCTGCCGCTCACGCGCGCGGTCCGTCATCTCTGTCTCGTGCGCGGCAAAGGCATCTTGATCGTGCTCGATGAATTCGCCGCCGCGTCGCCGCTTCGGTTCGCGCATCACATCCACACGCCCGGCGAGTTTGTTCCCGAAGGCAACTCACGCTGGAAGGCAAAGAAAAGCGCGGCAGAGTTGTGCATCGCCAGCCTCTTGCCTGCCGGCTGCGAGGCGCGCGTGGGCGAAACCGCGTACGTCCCGACTTACAGCCTCGGCCTCAACGCCTACAAGAGCCCCGACTGGCAGCCGGAGGCACACGCTCAGTTCAAGAAACCTCCGTCTTTCCAACATATCGAGCACACCACCGTCGCCCCGGTAACGAGTTTTGTCGGAGCAGCGGTCTATGCGCTCCATCCGCTGCAAGCAACGCTCCAGCAGGCTGCGTCCACATTCACGGTCGAACTCACCAAGAACATCCGGCTCACTGTGGACCCCGAGACCGGTACCGCCAGACTGATTTCGTGAACAGAGCCCGGTTGCTCCCTCTGATTGTGCTCCTCGTAGATGTCGCCCGCGCCGAGGTGAAGGTGCCGCCGCTGTTCTCCGACCACATGGTGCTCCAGCGCACTCGGCCGGTCCCCATCTGGGGCGAGGCCGCGCCGGGCGAACAGGTCGTCGTCGAACTGGGAAAACACAAGCAGACCACCTTGGCGGATACGAATGGGAAGTGGATGGTCCGGCTCAAGCCATTGCGAGCCGGCGGCCCGTTCGAGTTGATCGTGACCGGTCGCAACACGCTCACGGTGAAACACGTCCTCGTCGGCGAAGTGTGGCTCTGTTCCGGACAATCCAACATGCAATTCCCGGTGGCACAAGCCGACGGCGCACAGGCCGCGTTGGCCCGGGCGGACGATTCGCACCTGCGCCTCTATCAGGTCGAGCGGCCGCGCAAGCATCAGTTGCCGCGCAATCCCGGCGGCCAATGGTCGCCCGCCACCTCCAACTCGGTCGCCGGCTTTTCCGCCGTGGGTTATTACTTCGGCGCGCAACTTCGGAAAACGCTTGGCGTCCCCGTCGGCCTGATTGATTGCACCGTTGGTGGTTCGACGGCGCAAGCATGGACGCCGCGCGAGGCGCTGGCTGCCGATCCGGTCTTCAAACCGATGCTGGACGAGGATTGGAGCAAGTGGATCGCGGCCAACGACAAGTTCGACGCGACGCCGGGAGCGGCCTGGCCACTGGTGCCGTTCAAGTGGAATCAGCCGTGCGCGATTTACGATTCGATGGTGAAGCCACTTGTGCCCTGTGCGATTCGCGGCGTCATCTGGTATCAGGGCGAAGCCAACGCCCCGCGCGCGCATCTTTATCGAAAACTGTTTCCCGCGTTGATTCGCGGCTGGCGCAAGGCATGGGGCGAGGGAGATTTCCCGTTCCTCTTCGTGCAACTGGCGCACGGCTTGACTCCTCCCGGTCCGCAGCCGGCCGAGAGCGCGTGTGCCGAACTGCGCGAGGCGCAGACGATGACTCTCTCGGTCCGCAACACCGGCATGGCCGTGTCGGCGGACACCGCGCCGCACGACATTCACCCGCGCAACAAACACATCGTGGGCGAACGACTCGCGCTGCTGGCCGAGGCGAAAGTGTATGGGCGGGCGGTCCCCTATGCCGGCCCCACCTACGTCTCAATGAAAGTAGAACGCGACAAGATTCGCATCCGTTTCACTCACGCCCGGGGTTTGCGGGCGCGCGACACGACCCCGCAGGGATTCGCCGTGGCCGGCAAGGATCGGAAGTGGCATTGGGCCAGCGCACAGATCGAAAGCGAAACCGTGGTGGTGCGGAGCGATTCTGTGCCGGCCCCGGTCGCCGTCCGTTACGGCTGGTCCGACGTTCCTGTGCTCAATCTCTATAATGGCGACGGCCTGCCCGCCGTGCCGTTCCGCACCGACGACTGGGAAGGCGTGACCGAGAAAAGCAGTTTCGTCCCTGCCGATCAGTTGTGAATGTCCCCATGACAAGGGATTGCCGGCGTTGTCCCCGACCGAGTTGGCCACGGTGGTCCAGTCGGCGGCCGCGCGGCGCTGGCGCTGGCGCAGGCGTCGGTGGTGCGGGTACGGACGGCGGTGGCGGGTGCCGACGTTGCGGGTGAGTTTTGTCAAGACCTTGCAGATGCTGCAACTACTGTGGCCGGTGCGGGAGGTGTGGGAAGGGCGGTTGAGGCGGCGGCAGCAGCAGGAGTTGATTCGCCGCCTGGAGCAACGGTTGTTGCGGCCACTGACGGGACCGCGTCGGGAGCAGACGTATCCGTGCGCGGTGCGGCAGCCGGTGACCCGGTGGCCCCGGCTGCGACAGGATGGCTACCACCAAGGGAGTGTCGAAGTGGAGATCACGCCAATCAAGAAGTGAACATCCCTACCGACATTGCCCTTGATTAAACCCAGAATTGCCGGTCAAACGAGCGGTACTGGATCGCTTCGGAAACGTGGTTCGGCTGGATCTGTTCGGAGTTGTCGAGATCGGCGATGGTGCGCGCGACCTTGAGGATGCGATCGTAGGCGCGGGCGCTGAAATTCAACTCGTTCATGGCCAGCTTGAGCAACTCGTGGCTCGTCTCGTCGAGCTGACAATACTGACGGATCTCCTTCGGGCCAAGTCGCGCGTTGCAGTGAATTTTCGGCTTCGCCTCAAACCGCTTCCGCTGGATCATGCGTGCCTCCTCCACTCGCGCCCGGATTTTCTCCGAGGGCTCGCCGGTCGCCTCGCCACGCATTTCCTTGTACGCAATCGCGGGTACTTCGACGTGCAGATCAATGCGATCCAACAACGGCCCCGACACGCGGTTGCGGTACCGCTGGATTTGCGTCGGCCCGCAGCGGCATTCGCGCTTCGGGTCGCCGTAGAACCCGCACGGGCATGGATTCATCGCCGCCACCAACATGAAATCGGCGGGGAACGTCATCGTGCCCGATGCGCGCGAGATGGTGACGTAACCATCCTCGAGCGGTTGCCGCATCACCTCGAGCGCCGAGCGTTTGAACTCAGGCAACTCGTCCAAAAACAGAACGCCATGGTTTGCGACGCTGACTTCGCCGGGGGACGGGTTCGACGTGCCGCCGAGCAGTCCCGCATCGCTAATGGTGTGGTGGGGCGAACGGAAGGGGCGCGTCGCCACGAGCGCCTCGTTCTTCTTGAGCAAGCCGGTGATGCTGTGAATCTTCGTCGTCTGCAACGCTTCGTCGAGGGACATCTGCGGCAGGATCGTCGGGATGCGTTTGGCGAGCATGGACTTGCCCGTGCCGGGCGGACCGATCATCAACACGTTGTGACCGCCTGCGGCCGCGATCTCGAGCGCGCGTTTGACGCTCTCCTGTCCTTTCACTTCCGCAAAATCCACTTCATAGACGTGATGCGCGCGGAAAAAGCGCTCGGGATCTTCGCGGACGGGCTCAATCTTCGCCCGGCCAGCCAGGAACTCGACCGTCTGCCGCAGGTTCTGGACGGGAAGCACCTCGATCCCCTGCACGATGGCCGCCTCGGAGACGTTGTCAGCGGGAACGATCACACCCCGCTTGCGCTGCTGTCTGGCGCACAACGTAATGGGCAACACGCCGCGCACAGGACGCACGGCCCCGCTTAACGCGAGTTCGCCGATGACGATGTAATCGGTGAGTTGCTCGGCTTTCAGTTCGCTGATCGAGGCGACGATTCCCAGCGCAATCGGCAGGTCGAAGCTCGGCCCCTCCTTGCGGATGTCGGCGGGCGCGAGATTGATCGTGGTCCGGCCGATCGGATAGCGGAAACCGGAGTTCTCCACTGCGGTCTTCACCCGGTCGCGGCTTTCTTTGACGGCGGTGTCCGGCAGACCGACCACGACCGTTTGAGGATCGCCGTAGGCATTTTCCCCGGCGTTGACCTCGATCTCGATGGGACAAGCGTCAATCCCTTGCACCGCAGCCGAGTAAACCTTGGCGAGCATACTGCGGTGAATCTAGGCGACCGGCCTCGGAGGGGAAAGCCAAAAGTCGGCAGACATTTCCCCGTGAGATATTCATACTCAGATTCATAAATAATCTCAGAAATTGTTGAGTAAATTCGCTACTGAATGGCTATATGCGATTTGATATTTGCAAAACACATTCAGATCAATCAGGCGCATCTGATGTGCACGTTACCCGTCAATCCACGTCGCGGCAGGGGATGGCCATCGAAGTTCCCGGCGGTAAAACAGTCGTTACGGAGCGCGATGCTGCGCGGCGACCTCAAACCGGGACAACAATTGCCCGCCTTCCACATTCAGAACAACGCGGAGTACCCGCTTGCGTTGTTCGAAGAGGACCGGCTGTTGCTGCGGCGAGTGCCGGAACTGCATCGGTTGCTGGCGGAAGGATTCGAGCAGGCGAGCGAGCCAATGCGCGAAGGCGTGCCCGAGCGGACCTGGGAAATTGAAAACGAGTTGTTGGACTGGTTTCGGCTGTCCGTGGACCGGCCAAGCCTGCCAGCCCGGCTGGCGAGGCACTGGGATCGCTGGGCCAGCTCAACCAGCGGCGCCCGCAAGGGAGACGCCCCGATCTTGATCGCTCCGAGTGAAGAGCCGACGCGGACAGGCCGCAGTCAGTTTCACGAGAATTAAAGCAGCAGGGGAGGACACGATGAAGAAGTATGGTTTGATGTGTGCCATTGGGCTGGTGACGGTGATGCCGTCGCTGGCGGTCACGAACAGTTTCACCGGCGCGGTGAACAACCAATGGGGCAACACCGGCAACTGGTCGCTCGGGCACGTGGCCGATGGGGCGACGGAAGACATCCTGATCCAGGGCAAGGCTGTGGACCTGGGCGCTGCGTCGCGCGTGGTCGGCACCTCGAGCTCGGGGCAACGGACGATCTATATCTACGGCTCGACCCTCTCGAATGGTTCGATCACCTTTGGCGGGAGCGGCTATCCTCCCGGCCAGGTGATCGCCGAGAACACCACGTTCGCCACCAACTTCAAATTCGAGAACGTGATCTGGAAGATGTTCCTCACGGATTGCACGTACGACAACCGGGATTTCGCCTGGCTGTTCGGCTAAACGACAACGGCGGTATTCGAAGGCGGACTGATCCAAAACACGTAGCTCGAATTGATTGGCGGCGCCTATCGCGACCGCGTGCCGATCAGTTTCTGGATTGACCGCATGACGCCCGATGACGGGGCGCGCGAGGCGTGCAAACCGGTGACCACCGCTCTCGACCGGTTCACGAACGACCCGGATGTGCTGAGTCGCCACCGGGAACATCTTCTCTGTCGGTTGGAGAAATAGAACGCGCCGCCCGGTTCAACTGGCTCTGAATCGTTGGGCGGCGGCCCTCGACGTCGAAGCAGGCGAGTTGATTCTCTCGCAATAATCGCATGGCCACGCCCATGGCTGCCTTCCTGGTCGTCCATTTGCGCATTTGCAGCGTGCAGGCGAAGGCTGCGGTCGGCGTGCCGGTGTCCCCCGAAGCCAAAGAGCTTGCTCGCCGGCACGGCATGAATCCTCCGTATTCGAGGATCGGGTAGGCGACGGCGGTAAGGTGCGAGTTGATCCGCTTGATGTTGCTCAACACATCGAGATCAACGGAGGTTGTCTCGATGCTCTCCCGCACTCCCGCTTGCAGCCGGTCGAGATGCTTCTGACGCAACGCCCGTTCCAGGTCGCCGAGACTTTCTTTGTGACGGAGAAGTTTGCGGGCGAGTTCCTTGTCCTGATTGGTGAACGCGGCGGGCGCGATCTGCAAATTCTCCATGACCTTGCCATGGAAATCTTCGATTTCGGCCCGAATGGTTGGTCGCCCGTCGCGGGAGGCGAGACGAGACGCGTGGCCAGTTGCGCCAACCAGGGCGTGATCAGCAGGAACATCACCGCGAGCGCGATGTTGAAGAACGTGTGCGCGTTGGCGATCTGACGCGCCGGGGATTCGGTCGTCCCCGCAACCAGGTGACCGAAGGGCGTGATCAGCACGTAGGCGAGCACCGCACCGGCGCATTTCATGATCAGGTTTGCGACCGCCAGCCGTCGCGCCTCGACGTGACCCGTGCTGGCGATCAGCGGCAGCACCCCGGTGCCGATGTTCGCCCCGAGCACGATCGGCAGCGCGTGCCCGATCGGTAACAACCCCTGCGTGGACATGGCCAGCGCGATGCCGAGCGTCGCGGCGCTGTGCTGCAACACGACCGTCAACAGCGCCGACACCAGCAGGCACGTGAATGGACTGTCCGCGACCAAACCGAGGAGCGTATGCATCGCTTCGTTGTCCTTGAACGGGGCCGTCGCGTCCGCCACGATTTTCAATGCCCAGAAAACCAGGCCGAACCCGAGGATTCCCTGTCCAACGCCCTGGGTCATGCGCGACTTCGGGAACAGGTACAGACAGACGCCGATGCCGACGACCGCCACCGCGTAGTCATAGACGCGGAACGCCAGCAACTGCACCGTCAGCGTCGTGCCCACGTCCGCGCCGAGGATGATGGCGATGGTTTGCGGCAGCCGGATCAGTTCCGCCGACATGAAGCTGATCAGCATCAAGGCCGTCGCGAGGCTGCTCTGGCTGATCGAGGTGACGACGAACCCCGAGCTGAACGCTTTGAGCCGGTTCGAGGTCAGCGTGTCGAGCCAGCCGCGCAGGTGTGGCCCGGCGACTTTCTGAAATCCTTTCCGCGACAACTGAATGCCGAAGAGGATCAGCGCGACCCCACCGAACAGATTCCAGAATAGAAGCGATTCACTCATTGCATTCGCTGCAACTGCCTCGACTTCTCGTCCTCCGCCCAACCCAATCTTTGTTGCATTTCATCCGCCACGCGACGGGCGATCGGCTCGATTTGCGGTTCAGTGTAACCGAGATTCGTGCGACGAAACAGGAAATCACCGATCGTCATCACCATCTCATGATCCACCGCCTGCCGCACAGCGTCAACGAAACCGCGTTGGCCTGACTCAGAAATCAAGTCGGGTGGAAACTCGAGCGCAAGCGATTCCTCGGCGGTGCGGCAGGGCGCGTGTCGGCCGCTCACCCGCTGACTGACCAGGTTCACCACCTCCTCGGCCACGGCCCGGTAGGTCGTGTACTTGCCGCCGATGATGGAGATGAGCCCGCCGGGCGAGACGCTGAGATTGTGGCGACGCGTCACGTCCGACGGCGCACGGCCTTCTTGCTTCAACAGCGGTCGCAGCCCGGCAAATGTCGAGAGCACGTCGGGCTCGGTCAGCTTCAACGAGGGGAGCGCGTCGTTGACAGACTCGAGCAAGTACTCGATGTCCCGGCACTTCGCTTCGACGCGGTCGGCGTCTCCCGGAAAATCCGTGTCAGTCGTGCCGACGAGGGAATGGTTCGCGCCGTACGGCAGCACGAAGAACACGCGACGATCCCGGCGCGTTTGCAGCAGGAGAGCGTGGGACTGGGTGAGCCGGCGCGTGACGATATGGATGCCTTTGGTCGGACGCAACGGGATGCCGGGCGCGGTCGGATCGGTGCCGGCGATCCGTTCCACCCAGGGACCGCCAGCATTGACGAATGATTTGGCGCGAATCTCGAAGCTCGCATTGGCGATCACGTCCCGCACCCGGGCGGAGACGAGTTGGCCAGAGCGAGAGACAAACCCGGTTGCCTCCACATAATTGGTACAGGCCGCGCCATGCTCCGCCGCATCCACGATGTTCGCCAGACAAAACCGCGCGTCGTTTTCCTGGCAGTCCCAATACTGCGCCGCGCCGCGCAGGCTGTCGGCCTGAAGCACCGGCTCTAGTTGCACCGCTTCCGCCGCGGAGAGAACGCGGTTCTGGCCTGCGCTCCGCGCGCCGCCCATCGCGCCGTACATCGTCAACCCGATCCGCACCATCCACGGCGGACGCGGGTCGCCGGCGTAGATCGGGATCAAGAACGGCAATGGTTTCACGAGATGCGGTGCGATGCGGAGCAGGATGCCGCGTTCCCGGCACGACTCGCGAACGAGACCGAACTCGAAATGTTCGAGATAGCGCAGCCCGCCGTGGATGAGCTTCGAGGATTTCGAGGAGGTGCCGCTTGCGAAATCGCCTTTCTCGACCAGCGCGACCTTCAGCCCGCGCATCGCTGCGTCGCGCGCCACCCCCGCGCCGTGAATGCCGCCGCCGATGACCAGCAGGTCGAATTCTTCGCTCGCCATCCGTTCGAGGCTGCGCCGTCGCGTGCGAAAGGAGAACTCGATCACGCGGGCAGAATAGCCGCCGCGCCGCGACACTCAACGTGGAAATTGGCGGCGCTGAAACAAGCTGAAGCTTGAACTCCGAACGTAAACTGTTCAGTGGCTCTCGTTTGGAGTTCAAGCTTCAGCTTGTCGGCTTATTTTGTTTGAACCGCACGACTGCCCGGCTCACCATAGCGCCGTTGAATATGAGAAAGACGACTGTGCTCGCACTGATGGGTCTGGCTATGACCGCACACACACTCAACGCGGCGGACATTCCGCTCGCGGACAAGGAGCGCGCGCTGGCGGTGATCCAGACGGCACCAACTCCCCACGCGGACGAATCGTTGGCCGCCAATGAACTCAGCACGTATCTCGAAGCGATCACCGGCAAGAAGTTTCCTGTCGTCACCAACGACGCGGCCGCGCCAACCGTGATTCAGGTCGGACGCAGCTTTGGGCAGCCCGTCGAGACCGCGTTGGCCAAGGTGGCGTCATCGCCCGACGGCTTTGTGCTCGACGCCAAGCCCGGCAAGATCATCCTCGCGGGAACGACGCCCGAGGGGACGCTCTTCGCCGCGTACGAATTCCTGGAGCGGCTCGGCTGTCGCTGGTTCATCCCGGGTAAACTTGGGGAGGTGGTCCCGCGTTCGGAGACCCTCTCGTTTCCCGTGGGACGCGTCGAGCAGACGCCTTCCTTCGTCTCGCGACACCTTCAGAGCCACAATCAGAAAGACCCGTGGTATCGCCGGCAACGACTGAGCGGGCCAACCTTTCCGAGCGCACATTCGGGCAGCGTTCTGCTTCCCGCCGACAAGTATTTCCAGGAGCATCCCGAATACTTTGGGCTCGTTGACAAGAAGCGGCAGTCCCGCCAACTCTGCTACAGCAGCGAGGAGGGCACGCGCGAGGCGGCAAAGAATCTCATTGCATATATCAAGAAGCGGAAGGCCGGTGCGCCCCAGTGGGTCGGCATCGGCCCGAACGACGGCGGCGGGTTCTGTCGTTGCGAGAAATGCATGGCCCAGTATGTCGAATGGGACCCGTACTCGAACGAATGGTCCATCACCGATGCCTTCCTCGCGTGGGCCAATCGTCTTGTCGAACTCGTTCTTGTCGAAGTGCCCGACGCGAAGTTTGGCTTCTACATTTATCACACCTACAACCTGCCGCCGCGAAACGTGAAGCCGCACCCCGCGATCAGCGGCGCGTTGGCGCCGATCAGCTATTGCCGCGTGCACGGGATTCGTAATCCGATCTGCGACGAGGCGCATTCCTACCGGCGCTTGATTGACGGCTGGGGCGCGATCATGCCGGACCTGTATCAACGCGGCTACGGCTTTCAACTCGCCAGCCCGCAGTTTCTCTGGTCGCGCGTCCACGTCTGGCGCGACGAAGTGCCGTACGCGAAACTGCACGGCATCAAAGGCTGGCGCGTCGAATCGCCGCCGTCGTGGGCCAACGATCCGGTCACGCACTGGGTGTTCTGCAAGCTGATGTGGAACGCCGATGCCGGCGTGGATGCGCTGGTGGACGATTTTCACAGGAACTTCTACGGCCCCGCCGCGGTGCCGGCGAAGGCGTTCTGGCAGTTGGTGGACACCCGGCTGCGCGACGGCGATTTCCACGCCGGCAACGCCTGGGATGAGCCGCGCTTCTTTCCGCCCGAGGTGATGCAACAACTCGATCAGCATCTCAAGACCGCCGAGAGTCTCGCTCCGAAGGACTCGATCTACGCTACGCGCGTGCGCTTGCTGCGGTTGGCGTGGGAGAGGGCGAACGCGTTTCTGACGATGCGCGCCGAGCACGACCGCGGGAAGTTTGCCGATGCAAAGGCGGCGCTGGATCGCTGCGATGCGTTAACGAAAGATCTGGTCGCGTTCGACCCGCCGATGATCGAGCCTTCGATGTCCAAGAACTACATGAATCGGTTTTGGCGCAAGAGCGTCGAGTCGGCGTACGAACGCAACCGCGAAGGCAACCGGGTGCTCGCCGTGTTGCCCGACGCGTGGCGGTTTCGCATGGACCCGCAGGGGGTGGGGCTGTTGCAGGACTGGTTCGACACGAGCATCCGCGACGACGGCTGGCAGACTATCCGCACTTTGTCGGGCACCTGGAGCGACCAAGGTCTGCGTTATTACAAAGGCGCGGCGTGGTACCGCACGACGGTCACCTTGCCCGACAAACACGACGGCAAGGTGATGCTCTGGTTCGGCGCCGTGGACGAAGACGCCACCATCTGGATCAACGGCAAGGAAGCCGGCAAGAAGCCGGACAAGAATCCGAACAACCCCTTCGAGCTCGACGTGACATCGGCCATCCAGCCGGGCAAACCGAATCTGGTCGCGGTCCGCGTGATGAACGAGCGCGTCAACGAACTCGGCACCGGCGGCATCATGAAGACGGTGATGTTCTACACGACGAAAGCGTCGCAGCCGAAATCAGACACGCCGAACGAGGCGCCGCAGGACGGTTTCTGATCCCGAGAACGATCATGAGCGAAGTCTCCGCCCAATGTCGGCAATACGTGAGTCACGCGCTGGATCGGTTGATTGAGACCGCGCAGCACTATCGCGGGTTGATCCCATCCATTTTGGAGCGATCCACCGGGCAGATGCTCGATCAACTGCCACCGGCCATCGTCGGCCAACGCGAACAAGATCGCGCGCCGCGCGGTTGTAATCTCCTCCACGACGTGGAACTGCTCGAATTGCTGTATTGGCTCGGCCAGAAACCCGGCGGGACGCGCTACGCCGCGGCGGCCGACCGTTACCTGGAGCGGTTCGCCACGCATTGCACCGACACGCCCAGCGGGTTGTTCCCGTGGGGCGAGCATGCATTCTGGGATCTCGACCAAGACACGATCGGCAACGCCCAGCGACACGCGCGCCGATCCACCGAGCGCGGCGCGTATCACGATCACCTGCGGGAAGCGCCGTTCTGGCTCTGGGAAAAACTTCACGCGTTTCAGCCACGATGCGTCGAGCGATTTGCCGATGGCCTGAAATACCACTGGAAAACCGGCGCGCTGGCGCACGAGTACTGGCGGCACGCTTACATCGAGCACCCGGAGATTCCGTTGCCGCACGAGAAGATCAGCCGCGACTTCGCCCGGCACGGCGGGTACTACATCATGGACTGGTCGTTCGCGTACGTGCACTTTCGGCACGACGCCATCCGCGAGAACCTCGAACGAATGACCGATTACTGGTGGACACGCCGTCACCCAAGCGGGTTGCTCGCCTCGCAAAGCCGGGTGGAAACCGACGCTCCCGAGCAAGAGTCGTTATCCGTGTACCAGACGCTGGCGCTGGCGGTAAGCCTGATGGAGGCCGCGAAGTTTCTGGAACAGGCCGGGTTACTCCACGATTTGGCGACCACGATGCAAGAGAGAGCGCGTGTCTATTTGGATGGTTGTCTGAACGCGCCGCACCGGCCCACCGAGGGACGATTTGTCCAGTCGCTCGAACCGGTCAGCGGCGAACCTCGACGGTGGTTCATCGCCTGGGGGTCGCATTACGGGCAACCGATGTCTGTCGCAATGCCCGCGGGTCTGATGCTGCGCGCTTACGGCCTCCTGAACGATCCGCGTTGTCTCGAATGGGCCGCGCAGGCGGCGGGCTACCTTGTCCGCAGCCCCTGGCCGGATGACCAACCGGTGGTTGCTCGCGATCCGGGTCAGGCGCTGGAATTGTTGACCGAGCTGGCGGAAACGACCGGCGACCGCCAGTGGCTCACCGAAGCCGCCAACCTCGCCGCCACTGCGCTGGCGCGGTACTGCGATCAGCCTTTGCCGCGCGGCGCGACGGGCATTGATTGGTACGAAGCCCAGATGGGCGCCGGCGCGCTCCTTCTTGGGCTGGCCCGGTGCGCGTTCACCGAGTCGGACGCTTCGGTTGCCTGAGGCGGTTGGTCACCGACCGGGTTGACCACTGCGGCGGCCCGTGCATCTGCGAGTTGACGGTTGTAGGGCGCGAATGCCGCGTTCAGGGACGGAGGTTTCGCGCCGTTGTTTTGTTGCGAATGGGCACGGCGCGAAACCCCATCGCCCAACGGTATGCGATGGGGCATTCACGCCCTACAACAACTTCCAGATGCGCCCGCGGCGGCGCAAATCCAGGAATTGTCTTGCCAAAACCACCGCGTCTTCGGTATATTAACACGTGTTGATTATGGGAAACCATGCGAGTCGCAAACCAGAACGAAATTGCCAGAGCTAGCGGCGTCTCTCGAAGCACCGTGGCGTTTGCGCTGAACCCACGCTTGAGCCGGCGTGTGCACAGCGAAACCCGGCGGCGCGTTCTTGATACCGCCCAGCGACTCGGGTATCGCCCGCATCAGGTTGCCCAGACGATGAGGCGCGGGCGAAGCGGGACGCTGGGAATGATCCAGTTCAGCGGGATGACCCAGGGTGCCGCCCGCAAAGCTCTCGAAGCCGCCAAGGCCATCCGCAAAGCCGGCTACCATCTCCTCGCCAGCGACGTGCACTGGTACGAGGAAGGAGTGCGGGAAGCCTGGGACGTCATGCTCGGGGCACGGGTCGAGGGTCTGTTGCTCCTCACGCCGAGCGAATGGTTTTCCAGCCAGGTGCTCGCGGAGATTACAGAGTCCAATCTCCCGACCGTGAGCGTGAGCGGTGTGCGATTTCCTTCCATCCCGCAGGTGCGAGCGGACATCCATCAAGGCAGCTACGATTTGACAATGCACCTGCTGCAACTCGGACACCGGCGATTGACCATGCTTACGCGCCGTTCGAGCGCCAACGAGGACGAATCGCATTCGTGGCCAACACTGGAGCGGGTGAGTGGTTTCCAGAAGGCGATTCAAGATTTCCAGGAGCGGCAGCCGTTGGACGGGGCGGTTGTGTCCGACATCGTGTACGAAGCAACGCCCGAGGATTGGTCGGACCCGTACCGGCTCGGGAAGCTCGCCATGGAGCAACTGCTCAAGCAGGGCGCATTGCCGGCTGCGGTGTTGTGTCGCGACGACAACTGGGCCATCGGCGCGCTCTCCGCATGCGCCGAAGCAGGCGTGCGCGTGCCGGAGGATATGGCGCTGACCGGCTTCGGCAACGATCTGACCGGGCAATATGGTCTGTTGCCGTTGACGACGGTGGCCTCGCCGACCACGGCCCTTGTCCGGGAAGCCGTCCGTCTGTTGGTGGAGCGGACGCAGAACCGCGCGTCGGTCTCGGGGGATGAATTGATCAAGATGCCGTGCGAGCTGGTGGTGCGCGAATCCTGCGGCGCGCCACGAAAGCGGCAAGCGGGAGAGGAGTAACGAAGTATGAAATACATCAAGGTAATTCACGGGGGTTTGATGTCCGCGGCGATCTTCGTCGCGTCGTCCTCCCAAGCAGCGGTCCTGCTGACCGAGAGCTTCGAGACCAACGGCGAAGGTACTCGCTACACCAGCGCCACGGAGTTCAAGGACGTGGCCGGCACCGGATACTTCATGCGCTCCAACAATTCCCAAACCAGCGGCCAACTGATTCCCAATGGCCTGTTCGCGGGCAGCCAGGATCGTCGGTACGGGTTGAATGCCGGCTCCGGCGCCGGACCATACTCGGGTATGGACGGCACGTGGGCTTGGGTGGGAGAAGGCGTGAATGGCGATGGAAGCGGCCCCTATCCGTTACCGGCGAGCGTGACATTGAACAACGTTTCAACAGCAGGCTACACCGGCCTTCAAATTTCCGGCCTGTTTGGCGCAGTGTTGGCCGACGGCTATGTGAACCCCAGTTTGGGTGACTACATGCGCGTCAGTTACAGTCTCGATGGCGGAGCGTTCACTACTGGGCTGTGGTTCGCGCCGTCGGCAGCGTTGACGAGTCAGCTCATCTACCTCGATACGGACAATGACGGATTTGGTAACGTCTCCGCGGCCAATCTGTTGGACAAGCCGCTCAAATCATTCTCGTTTGCAATTCCCGATGCCAGCAGCGTGCAGATCCGGATCGAGGTCAGCGCCAACGCTGCCGGAGACGAGTTTGCGTTCGACTTCCTGCAACTTGCTGGCTCGCCGGTCATCCCCGAGCCGACCAGCGCCGCGTTGCTGGGCGTCGCCTTGGTTGCGCTCGGCTGGCGACGCGCGAGGAACTAGCGTGACCCGCCGACCGCCGAACCGGAAACCGGGCGCATTCACGCTCATCGAATTGCTCGTGGTCATCGCCATCATCGCCATTCTTGCCGCGATGCTGTTCCCCGCGTTGAATCGCGCCAAGCGGCAAGCACACCGAACGGTCTGCGCCAACAATCTTCGGCAAATCTATCTCGGGATGACGATGTACGCCGGGGACAACAACGGCTGGGGACCGTCCGGCATCTACTGGGGCACCGCCAACGCGATCTATGACTTGGTGGAGATCCGGAACGTTCTTCTCAAACCCTATTTCCCCACCTCGATCAAAGAGGGTACGTACGACATCTGTCGCATCTTCCGTTGCCCAAGCACGCATTCTCTGGCGCTTTCGGACCCGAACCGACCGGGGCGGGTGTACATCGGCGCACAAGAACGAGTGTACGCCTCCTACCGTCTCTTGTTCGGAACGGCGATGCAGTCGGTCAACAGCGCCTACTGGTACGGCTGGAACATGTACGACAATTCCACCGAGGCGATCCCGCGCGGGCCGGCAGTGAACCTCAACTGGCTCGGCCAGAACGTGACCGATTCGCTCGTGAGCCGGACGCACTACGTGGACATTGCCTCGCGGCAGCCGCTGGCGATGGATTGCGCCGATTTCGAAAACGGCATCTGGCAGGGATTCGGCCTGAACGACATCCCCAACAATCACGGACTCGACGGCGAGAACATCATCTACATGGACGGCCATCTTGAGTGGAAGATCCCATCGCAGACCACGCGAAGGATGAAAGTGTACGGGGGCGTGTACCTCTACTGGTAGGCGAGAGGCACGCGACAAACCACCTCGTTGTTTCCATGGCATCGCCTTCCGTCGTTCAGCTCCGCGAGCGGACGACGGGCGCACCGGGCGGTGAGGTCATCCTGGGCCAGGCCGACGCCCGGTTTCCACGCCACTCTGAGGGCGACCTGGTTCAATTGGCTGACGGCAGCCTGTTGGCGGCATGGTCGCGGTTCACGGGCGTCAAGGACCACGACCGCAGCGAGATCGTGGGCCGACGCAGCGTTGACGACGGCCAGACCTGGTCCGAGATCGAACCACTCGCCTGTCTCTCCGAGCCTGAACATCGCGCCAACTTCAACCTGATGAGCGCCAGTTTTCTGCCGATGAGTCGGGAAGGCCGGATTCTGTTTTCGTACCTGGGCAAGGAGGAACGCGGGGACTACGACCACCAGGTCTGTGTTCCGTTCTGCCGGTTCACCACCGATGGACGATCCTTTTCCGCGCCGTTCCCGATCAGCGACCGCGAGCATTGTTATGTGATCAACAACGCCCGGCTCGTCCAATTATCCAACGGACGCATTCTCGCGCCCGCCGCCGTGACGCTGGATCGGACCAGGAAGCTGACGGAAGACCAGGCGGTGCTCGCGTTCATCTCCGACGACGCAGGCGCAACGTGGCGACGCGGCCAGCCTCGCTGGCTCGACCACGAACGGTATCGTCACGCGGTTCCGAATCCGGGTTGGCTGACGTTGCAGGAACCCGGCGTCATCGAGCTCCGGGACGGCCGGGTTTTTATGGTCATCCGCACCGCGTTGAACCATCCGTTCGCGAGCGTATCCGAAGACGGCGGAGAAACGTGGAGCGACCCGCAGCCGATCCCGCAGCTTCTTTCGCCGCGCTCGCCGCAGACATTGGCCCGGCTGCCCCGCTCGGGACGGATCGCAATGTTCTACAACGAAAACCCCAAAGGCGGTCGCGCCACCGGGGCCGAGCGCAGGCCGTTGTCGCTGGCGATCAGTTCCGACGAAGGCGCCACGTTCCAGTTCCTCAAGAACGTCGAAGTCGCGGAGGGGCTGGCCTGGTCGTATCTCGCCTGCCGATTCCACGGCGATCAGGCATTTCTTCTCTACAAGGAGCGGGCGCAGACTTCGGATTGGTCGCATTTCGAGCTTTCCATTGTGCCGGTCGCGTGGTTGGAAGAGGGATAGTCCGTCATGAGCCAGTTCAATCGCAGACCCAACTTCCTGCTCATCACCAGCGATCAGCAACACTGGAACACGCTCGGCTGCCTCAACCCCGAACTGAAAACGCCCTGCCTCGACCGGCTCGCGACGCAGGGGACGCTGTTCACGCGCGCCTATTGTCCGAATCCGACCTGCACTCCATCGCGCGCGTCCATCATCACCGGCAAATACCCGAGCCAGCACGGGGCGTGGTCGCTCGGCACGAAGCTGCCCGAGACCGAACACACCGTGGGCGAGGATTTCCAGCAGGCCGGGTATCGCACCGCGCTCATCGGCAAGGCGCACTTCCAGCAGAATCGCCCGTCGCCGGAATATCCCTCGCTCGAAGCGGTGCCGCTGTTGCACGATCTCGATTACTGGCGGAAATTCCACGGCCCGTTCTACGGATTCGAGCGCGTCGAACTCGCCCGCAATCACGCCGACGAACATCTCGTCGGCCAGCACTACGCGATCTGGATGGAGGAAGCCGGTCTCACGAACTGGCGCGACCATTTCCGCAAGCCCACCGGCACGCGCGACGCGCAGAAGCATCGGTGGTCGCTCCCGGAGCGGTACCATTACAACACCTGGATCGCGGAACGAACAACCGCCCTGATGAAGCAATACGCCGGCAACGGCGAGAACTTTTTCCTCTGGGCCAGCTTTTTCGATCCGCATCCGCCGTATCTCGCTCCCGAGCCGTGGGACTCGATGTACGACCCGGGCCGGTTGACCGTGCCGCGCCTGTCGCCGGGCGAACACGACAACAACCCGCCCCACTTCCAGATGACGCAGCAGCAGAATCCTGATTTCTCGGCGTGGCAGGAGCCGGGCGGCAACTCGATGCACGGTTGTCATTCCCACCTGCTTTACCGCGACAATCTGCCAAAGGACATCGCCGTCTATTACGGAATGGTCAGCCTGCTCGACAAATACGTGGGGCGCATTCTCGACTCGCTCGATGCTTTGGGACTCGCCGAGAACACGGTCGTCGTCTTCACGTCGGACCACGGCCACCTGTTCGGCCAGCACGGATTGATCGCGAAGGGACCGTTTCATTACGAAGACTTGATCCGCGTGCCGTTCCTCGTTCGCCAGCCGGGCCGCGTGCCGGCCGGCCAACGCACCGCCGCGCTACAGTCGCTTGTGGATTTGCCGGTGACGTTCCTGAATCTCGCGGGCATCCCAGTTCCACGGACCATGACCGGCCTCGACCAGAGCCTTGTCTGGGAAGGCCGGCAGCCCAGCGCACGCGATCACGTCCTCGTCGAGAACCGTCATCAACCGACGACTGTTCATCTCAAAACGTACGTTTCGGAGCGTTACAAAATCACAGCCTACTACAACCGCGAGTACGGCGAGTTGTTCGACCTCGAAGAGGACCCGGGCGAACTCCGCAACCTCTGGAACGATCCGCGTCATGTCCCGCTCAAGGCCGGGTTGATTCGCAAGCTCCTCGATGCCGAGATGGGCAAGGAGCCGCTTTGGATGCCGCGCGTGGCGAGCGCGTGATGCCCGAAGTGCGACGTTGACTCTGTGCGGCGAGGCGGCTTACAACCCAACCACGCGCGCGCCATGAGCACCGCAACCAGCCATCTCAAGTTCCCCGACGCCTTTTCCCTCGATGGCGAAGTCGCATTGATCACCGGTGGCGGCACGGGGCTCGGCCTCGCGATGGCGCAGTGTATGGCGCAGGCAGGCGCCAAAGTCGTGATCGCGGGACGGCGGGAAGCCGTTCTCCACGACGCGGTCAAGCAGATCGGCAAACGGGCTACGGCGATCCCCTGCGACGTCAGCAAGCTGGAAGAATTGCCGCCGTTGGTCAAACGGGTCGAGCGCGAGGTCGGCCCGCTAAGCATTGTCGTGAACAACGCGGGCATCCACATCAAGAAACCCGCCGCCGAATTGAGCGACGCGGAATTTCAGCAAGTCCTCCAGACGCATCTGGTGGCTTCGTTCGCGTTGGCCCGGGAGGCTGCGCGTCCGATGCTCGCCCGCAAGCGGGGCAGCGTGTTGTTCATTTCGTCGATCAGCGCCATGATCGGTCTCCCGCATGTGGTCGCGTACACGGCCTCCAAAGCGGCGATGCTCGGGATGGTGCGAGCGTTGGCGGTCGAATGGTCGGGACAGGGCGTCCGGGTCAACGCCATCGCTCCCGGCTGGATCGTGACCGACATGGTGCGGCCGGTCTTGGAGAAAGATCCCGCCCGCAAAGAGAAGGCGCTCGCGCGCACCCCGATAGGCCGCATGGGTGATATCGAGGATGTCGGCTGGGCGGCCGTGTACTTGAGTTCGTCTGCGGCGAAGTTCATCACCGGCACATCGCTGGTGGTGGATGGCGGGGTTTCGATCGGGTTTTGAAAGCGTAGCTGCGAGCGTCCGCAAGCGGACAGCGGGCGGAGCCACTCGCTTACGCTCGCGGCTACATCGCCGTCTCGTGATGGAATGCCACGCGCGTCCGTGGCGACAATACATCCATCCGCCAGCGAGTATCGAACCGCCACAGCCCCGCTTCTCTCGCGCAATCGAACGCCTGTTCCAACTCGGCCACACGGACGCGGCGATTGATTTCGGCAAACTTCGCGTCGGTCCGCGCTTTCCAGGCCGGGTGGTATTGATCCATCACGTTGACGAACGTGTCGCGCGATAGCGCCGTCGCCAGCCACTGCATGATCTCCCGTGTGTCATCGAGCAGGCCGGGCATGACGAGGTGCCGCACCAGCACGCCGCGCATCGCGATGCCGTCCTCGTCCACCTTCAATTCCCCGACCTGCTCGTGCATCAGTTTGATTGCGCGACGGGCGGCGTCGGGATAATCGCGAGCGAGCAGATACCGGAGGGCGTGTTGCGCGTCCCAGAGCTTGAAGTCGGGCATGTAAATGTCCACCACACCGTCCATCAGATTGATGCTCTCGGCGCTGTCGTAGGAACTGGTGTTATAGACGAGCGGCAACCGCAGGCCGCGCTCGATGGCCAGCGGGAGCGCCTCAAGAATCTGCGGCACGACGTGCTCGGGCGTTACGAAGTTGATGTTGTGACAGCCCGCTTCCTGCAGTTTGATCATCATGTCGGCGAGCTGTTGCGGCGTGACCTCGGTGCCTTCGCCGAGCTGGCTGGTCTCGAAGTTCTGGCAGAACACGCAGCGCAGGTTGCACCA
>CAZOTB010000004.1:42434-87243 GCA_964582645.1 uncultured Verrucomicrobiota bacterium
CGTCCAACTCTCCATCGTAGGCGAGGACGCAGTAGGTATGACGCCAGGTTTGGCCGCGCGGGAGCGTGAGCGGCTTGTGGAAGAACGGATTGAGCGCGATCGTGCCGTAGGGTCGGGCGAACAACGGCTGCGGACATTCGCCCGGATGAGCCATGATGCACACGCCGAGCTTGTGTCCGCCAATCGCTCTGCGGCAATCAATCCAGTTGCCCTCGGTGTCGAAGATTTTCATCGCGCCGGTAATGCCGTTCGACGCCCGCAGCGTCGAGCCGCTGTCTTCGTTGAGCGCGTCAATCGCACGGACGTGAAAGAACGCGTGTTTCTCGATGGCGATCTCGGCTTTTTCCTGTGGCGTGCTCAACTCGGTGCGGACATCAATGCGATTGGCGGCTGCACGGGGACGCACCCAGTGTCGCCGGCGTTCGCTGAGGACTACATCGCCAGCGGCGTCCACCCATTCGATCTCGACATCGAGGATGCCCATGCCGTCGCGTTCGATCCAGTTCACCTTGCGCGCGAGGATGCGACCTCCGCCGGGGCCGTCGTGGTAAAAGTTGACGCCATTGACGAGGCCGTGTGCAATCCAGCAGCCTTTGTGATGGGGGAAGTTATGCGCGCCCTGCTCGCTTACCGGAAATCCAGCGGGTGTGTAGAGCGGATGAATGCTCGGCCGTTTCATGGCGAAATCGAGCGAGTCACGGTTCGGCACGCCCGGGTTGAAACAAAACATCGCACGCCCGTTCGCGAGAACCTTGTACCGCCGGTAGAATCCCTCCTGCTGCGGCTGGAATTGCAGCGTTGGCATGGACGGAGAATCACAAGTCGGACGCGCACCGGCAACAACATTCTCGCAGTTTGCTTTCTCCGACCGTTGCTCTAAGCTGCATCCGCTATGAAGAAAGCTGCCAAGATCATTGTGATTCTCGTCGTCGTGCTGGTGGTGCTGGTCGGGGCGGGATTCTTTGCACTCAACGCCTACGTCCAACGTCCCGAGTTCAAGGACTACGTCGTCGCCAAGACGCAGGAGCAACTGGCGGTGCCGTTGGAGGTGCAGTCGCTCAAGGTGTCGCTGCTCTCGGGGTTCGAGTTGCGCGGGCTGGCGGTGAAAAACCCGCCCGGCTCGCAGACCCAGGACTTGCTCAAGGGGAACGAGATGGTGTTCCGATACCGGCTGCTGCCGTTGCTGCAACGAAAGGTGCAAATCGAAACGGTCAGCGTGGACGGCGCGAACATCGTGCTCGAAAAAGCCGAGGACGGCACGTGGAATTACGAGAAGCTGACGAAGGCGGAATCGGCCAAGCCCACAGATGCCACCAAAGGGGCGAAGGCGAAGTCCGCCGGCTCCCCGCCATCGGGGCTTGATTTTGAAATCTCGAAGCTCAGGCTCGCCAACGCCAACCTGCTGTTCCTCAAGCCGGGCGGGAAGAAGTTAATCGAGGTGACCGACGTGGATTTGAACTCCAGCGTTTCGGGAAGCGGGCAGGCGGTCGGCGCGAACGGCGAATTGACGATCCAGCGCGCCGCAGTGGTCGAGGCGCTGGAAGCAAGCGGGCTGCGCTCACCGGTCGTGGTCGAGCAACAGCAACTCAAGCTCACCGACCTCACCGGCAAGGTCGAGGACGGCACCCTCAAAGGAACAGTGGCGGTGGATTTGCAGAAGGACGGATATCCTTACACGGTGCACGCCGACGTGGCCGGTGTGGATGTCGGCAAGTTGGGGGCGAAATTTTCCGACAAGGCCAGTTATCTCAGCGGGAAGCTGCGGTTGACCACAGACGTCACTGGGACCGGCGGCGACACCGACAAGCTGAAGGGCAAAGGCGCGGTTCACGTGGACAACGGAACGCTGACGGGGATTCCGGTGTTGCAGATGGTGGGCACATTGCTCGGCATCAATGAACTCCAGCGTATCCAGTTCGACGAGATCACGGTCGAGTACACGATGGACCATGGCGTGATCGAAATGCCGGTCATCAAGGTGATCTCGAAGGACATCCAACTCACCGGCAGCGGCAAGACGGATTTCGATTTCAACCTGAATCATCAGCTCACGCTTGCCATCGCGCCCTCGATCATGGGACGGCTGCCCAAGGAAATCGTCGGCGCGTTCGGGAAGCGCGAGGATGCGTTCAGCACGTTGACGTTCAGCGTCACCGGCCCGTACGACAAGCCGAAGACCGACGTGGCGCAGCAGTTGGCCAAAGGCGCAGCGGGTTCGCTGATCGAGAAGGGCTTGCAGCAGTTTCTCGGTGGGGAGAAGAAAAAGAAGTAACGGCAGCCAGTCGTGTCCCACTTTGTGGTGTACGCCGCGCTGGCCCGACTGTAGGATTGCAATTCATGGAACCGGCGAGCACTCAGTCAACCTCCTCGGAGGAGAAGTATCTGGAGGTTCTTCGAAGGCTGGGACCAGTCGGGAGACTGAACGCGGCCTTCGGCCTGTTCGACTTTGCACGCGAGCACCTAACGGTGAACCTCCGACGAGAGCACCCCGACTGGACAGCGGATCAGGTGCGTGCGGTGGTGCGCGAGCGGCTGAGTTCAATCCAGTGAGGCCGTGTGACGCAGAAGGAAGTTTTCGAGTTGGTGATCCGCCGGTTTGAGGAACTTGGCATTCAGTACATGATCTGCGGGTCCGTCGGCGCGATGTTGTACGGGAAACCACGCCTGACCAACGATCTGGATGTCGTGGTCGCGTTTGCTCCATCGAAGATCAGGCGATTCCACGAGTTGTTTTCCGCGAACGGCTTCTATTGCCCCCCCGCCGAAGTGATCTTGGAGGAGTTGCGACGGCGCGGGCAGTTCAATCTGGTTCACGAGGAAACTGGCGTGAAGGTGGATTGTATGTTTCTGAAAGGCGCCGCGTTCGACCGAGAAGAGTTCGCGCGCAAAGAACGAAGACCGTTTTCCGAGGCTCTGGAAGCCAATGTGGCACGACCGGAGGACGTGATCATCAAGAAGCTGGAGTTCTTTCAAGAGGGCGGCTCGATCAAGCACATCGAAGACATCCGAGGGATTCTGGAAGTCTCGCCGGACAAGGTGGACCGGGCCTACCTTGAGCGCTGGGTCAAGGAACTCGGCCTGGAAGCGGAGTGGCGACAGGTCGAAGGCTAATACTTCAACACCTTCGCCAGAAAATCGCGGCTCTGCTGGCTGCGCGGATGCTCGAACACTTGCTCGACCGCCCCAACTTCGACGATCCTGCCGTCGGCGAGCAGCGCCACCTGGTCGGCCACCTTGCGCGCAAAACCCATCTCGTGCGTGACGAGAATAAAATCGCGTCCTTCCTCGCGCAGTTCCTCGATCACGTCGAGCACTTCAGCGGTCATCTCGGGATCGAGCGCGGAGGTGGGTTCATCGAAGAGCAGCAGGCGCGGCTTGATGGAGATGGCGCGGGCGATGGCCACGCGTTGACGTTGCCCGCCCGATAACTCTGCCGGCTTCTTGGTGGCGTGTTTTTCCAACTGGAATCGCTTCAATAACTCGCGCGCATTTTCTTCAGCTTCGCCGGGCGAGTGGCCATGCACTTTCTCCAGAGGCAGCGTGATGTTCCGCAGCGCGGTCAGGTGCGGGAAGAGATTGAACGCCTGAAAGACGACGCCGATGGTGCGACGATGTTTGAGGAGCGCGTCTTCCTGAAACTCGACCGGCTCGCCGTCAATTTCCACCACGCCCGTGTCCGGGTATTCCAGGCCCGCGATCACCCGCAGCAGCGTGGACTTGCCGCCGCCCGATGGTCCGATCAACACGAGCGTGTGGACGTTCTCCAGCGACAACGAGATCAAATCAAGCGCGACGTGATCTCCGAAACGCTTTGTGACTTGGTCGAGTTTCAAGTGCATGGGAGAAGTGATGTTGGTTCTTGGTTATCAGTCGCTGGATGCTCCATATTCGGCCAAGAACGATCAACCAATGACCAAGAACCATCTTCAGGTCTCATACTTCGCGCGTTTCTCCAGGTGTTGCGTCCAAAGCGAGATGGGCAGCGTCAGGATGAGGTAGCCGATGGCCAGCGGGATGTAGCTCTCGAGCGTGCTGAAGGTGTAGGAGTTGACCTGTCGCGCGGCTTGGGTGAATTCGTTGATGGCGATGATGCACAGCAGCGATGAGTTTTTGATCAGGGAAACGAACTGTCCCGCCAACGGCGGGAGCGTTTGTCGCAGCGCCTGTGGAAAAATGACATGGCGATATGTCTGTGCGGGCGTGAAACCGACCGCGCGCGCGGATTCGAGCTGTGATTTCCCCACCCCCTCGATGCCCGCGCGAATGATCTCGGTGATGTATGCGCCTTCGAAGAAACAAAGCACCAGCACGCCCACGACGTACCGGTTCTCGACCTGGAAGGCCGGCGCCACCACGTAGAAGAAAATCAGGATCTGCACGAGAAGCGGCGTCCCGCGCACGAGTTCCACGTAGAGGCGGCTGAAGTAACGCAGCGGGAGAAACCGGGACCGTCGCGCCAACGCGAAGAAGAAGCCGATGAACGTGCTGAGCCCGAGCGCGGCGAGACAGATCCAGATCGTGGTCCACCATCCCTTGAGGTAGAGCGGCGCGTACTTGGCCACCGGTTTCCAGCCCAGCGGCGAGGCGAGTTGCTGAAACGAGAAGTAGAAAACGAAGGTGACGAACAGGAAGGCGAGAGCGAAATTCAGAACCCGCAGCGACCACGGAATCGGCGATTCGTCGCGTTCAGGGCCGAAGAAATATCGGGACAGGCTCACGTTCAAAAGAAGAACGGGATTCCCATCTGCTTGAACGCATCCTTCTGTTCCTTGAGGTACTTGTCCCCGAGCGCGTCGAAGCCGCCGCTGGCGCGATACGCTTGCAGGAATTCGTTGACCTGCGCCAGCAGCGCCTTGTTGCCCTTGCGCACGGCAGCGGCCCACGACTCCTCCTGGAACGGCTGCAGAATCGCGCGCGTCGTTTCCGGATGACGCTTCCAATGCTGATAGATGGACATCTGATCGTAAATGAACCCGTCCGCCTTCCCCTGAACGACCTCGAGCACGCACGCCGCCTCGTCGTCGAGCACCAGCAGGCGCTCGGGGTTGATGTTGCGCGCGGCGTAGAGTTGTCCGGTAGTGCCCTGTTTGACGGCGACCATACGGCCGGGTGCGTCGAGATCGCGGACAGATTTTGCATTGCACCCCTTTCGCAACAGCAGACACAGGCCCGTTCGCAGATACGGTTCGGAAAAGTCAACCGACTGCGCTCGCTCGGGCGTGGCCGTCATCGAAGAGATGATCAGATCAATCTTGCCGCTCTTGAGCGACGGGATCAGTCCATCGAACGCGAGATTCTCGATCACGACCTTCTTGCCAAGATGTTTGCCGAGCGCGTGGGCCATGTCCACACTCACGCCGGTGGGGTTGCCCTTTTCGTCCGTCATCTCGAACGGCGGGTACTTCAATTCCATGCCGACGACGAGGGTGTCTTTGGTGTCAGCGGCGTGGAACGTCAACGGCAGCACGCAGGCGAACAGCGAAGTGAGCATCCGTTTCATGGCGGCCCATATTGCCACGCTGCCGGGCGGATGGTCACGGCAGAAATCATCCTCGTCCTCGTCCTCGATTTCGATTGTGCATGAAGCGTCATTCGAGTACGAGGACGACGACGAGGACGAGGACGATACCGATATGGCCAACGACAAGTTCATAGACATGCACGTCCACATGGTCGGCAACGGACGGAGCGGGTCCGGCTGCTGGCTGCGACTCAAGGGCTGGCACATGCCGCTCGCGAACTACATGCTCCACCATATCGGCATGCCGCACGGACTCGACCGGGCCGACTTCGACGAACTCTACGTCGAACACCTGCTGAAGCTCATCCGCGGCACCTGGCTGCATGCTGCCGTCATCCTCGCCCACGAGCGTGTCTATGACGAGAACGGCAAGCTGCTCGAACACCTCGGCTCGTTCCACGTGCCGAACGACTACGTGCTGAAGCTCGCCAAAGCACACCCCGAGTTCCTCGCTGCCGTCTCGATCCATCCCGGCAGGGCCGACGCGATCGAAGAACTCGACCGCTGTGTCGCGGAAGGCGCGGTGATGCTCAAAATTCTCCCCAACTGCCACAACATCGAGTGCAGCAATCCGCGCTACAAGAAATTCTGGGAGCGCATGGCCGAACTCGGCCTGCCGTTGCTCTCCCACACCGGCGGCGAGAACACCGTCCAGGTCGTCCGCAAAGACCTCGAAGACCCGCGTATCCTGCAACTCCCCCTCGAATGCGGCGTCACGGTCATTGCCGCGCATTGCGCCACGCGGAGCAGCCCGGGCGACACCGATTTCTTTCCCGTGCTGGTGGAGATGCTGCAGAAACACCCGAAGCTCTACGGCGACATCAGCGCGTTCAACCTGCCGATCCGCAGCGAGCATATCGCCGATTGTCTCAAGCCGCCGCTTTTGGATCGCATGGTGCACGGCAGCGATTACCCGGTGCCGATTCTGGGTTGTTGGGCGTGGTGGCGCGGCTTCCTCGATTGGGGCACTGCTCGCAAATGCGACCGCATCCCGAACGTCCTCCAGCGCGACTACCAGCTCAAACGCGCGATGGGTTTCCCCGACGTCGTCTTTTCCCGGGTCAATCAACTCCTGCGGCTGCCGGCTCGCGCACAGGTCTGATCTTTTTCAGGCCAGCCCGAGTGTCCTGAGGAAATTCAAACTCATCCGAATGCTCTCCAGCGGCGGACGCTTGCAGGTGTCCTGCTCGACGATGAACGCCTTCACGCCGACCTGCTGTCCCGCTTTCACGATCGCAGGGAAATCGAGCGTGCCCGCGCCCACCTCGGCGAAGTCGCCGTTCGCAGCCATGTCTTTGAGGTGGAGCGTTTCGCACCGCGCGCCGATCTGTTTTAGATAGGCCACCGGATCGGGGCCGCCGCGTTTGATCCAATACACGTCGAGTTGCGCCTTGAGGTTTTGTGGATCGCTCGATTGATAGAGCACGTCGAGCACATACCGGCCGTCCACCTTCTCGAATTCCCAGTTGTGATTGTGATAGCACAACGAGACGCCGCCCTTGCGGAGCTTCGCACCTGCGTCGCCCAACACCCGCCCGGCCTCGCGGCACCCTTCGACGGTCGCCAGCTTGCTCTTGTCGTAGCCGCACGCCACGACGCGGTGGCCGAGGATGGCGCAATCATCGAGCACCTTCTGCGTCTCCTGCGGGTTGACGTGCGCGCCGATCACCGTCAGCCCGAGATCGTCGAGCGCCTTCTTGAGTTCCTTTGCACTCGACCCGTGCATCCCCGCCAGCTCGACGTGGCGATACCCGATCTTTGCCACCTCGCGCAGCGTGCCGACGAAGTCCTTCGCGCACAATTCCCGCACCGTGTACAACTGCACTGCCAATGGAATCTTGTTCATACACTCTCCCTTGTTTGTTGTGGTCGCACTGTATAGGGCTTGTCGCCGGGCGCAATTCAGAAACTCTGATGGGCTGAGGGAGTCGTTCGTAGTAGAGCGCTTCAGCGTGGTCGTGGATTTTGTTTGCACGATGCTAATCCGCGCGGAAGCGCTCCACTACGAACGCGCATCCTTGCTGCGCTCCCCAAAAGACGGTACAAGGCCCTCATGAGCACGAAACTCGACCATCACGCCATGCTCCGCGTCGCCATCGAGGAGGCACGGCTCGGTTTGTCCGAGGGCGGCATCCCCATCGGCGCGGCGTTGTTCGACCGGACCGGCAAGTTGCTCGGACGCGGTCACAATCGCCGGGTGCAGGAGGGCGATCCTTCCGTCCACGGCGAGACAGACGCGTTCCGCAAAGCGGGACGCCAGCGCAGCTACCGTGACAAGATCATGGTGACGACGCTCGCGCCATGTTGGTACTGCAGCGGCTTGGTGCGCCAGTTCAACATCGGCATGGTCGTTGTGGGTGAGTCGGTCAACTTTCAGGGCGGCGTCGCTTGGCTGCGCGAGAACGGCGTCGAGGTGGTGGATCTCCAGTCGCAGGAGTGCGTTCAGTTGCTGGCCGATTACATTCGCGCACATCCGGAGGTGTGGAATGAGGATATCGGAACCGAGTAATTGGGGATTGGTAAGTGGTAGTTGGTAGAGTGAGTTGAGGCTTGGAACCCAAAGTGCCAATTACCGATGACCAATCACCAGTTACCAATTACGATCCCATTGACGCTCGCCGTCGTTTTCCCTACCGTGCCCGGCATTATGGCTGAGAAACGTCCCTTCGATCTCACCGGCAAAGTCGCGTTCATCACCGGCGCTGGATCGGGGATCGGAGAACACATTGCGAGGACGTTTGCCCGCCAGGGCGCATCCATTGCCGTCGCCGACTTCGACGAACAGGGCGGGCAACGCGTCACCCAGGCACTCAAGGACTCAGGCACTCAGGCACTCTTCCTCAAAGTGGACGTCACCAAAGCCGACCAGGTCCAAGCGGCGGTCGAAGCAACGGTCCGGGAGTTCGGTCGGCTCGACATTCTTGTCAACAATGCCGGCATCGGGTTCGTCGGCAGCCTCACCGAGACGCCCGAGGCTGATTACGACCGCATGATGGCCGTCAACGCCAAAGGTGTGTATCTCTGCTCGAAGTTTGCCGTCGAACAGATGCTCAACCAGGGCGGCGGCAACATCGTCAACATCGCCTCGGTGGCCGGGTTCGTCGGCGTGGACCGCCGTTTCGCGTACGGCGCGACCAAGGGCGCCGTGATCGCGATGACCAAGTCCATGGCGATTGATTACGTGAAGAGCAACATCCGCGTGAACTGCATCTGTCCCGGCACCGTCTATACGCCGTTTGTGGACAACTACCTCGAGCGCTTCCACAAGCACGAGAAGGACGCGACCATCGAGAAACTGAAAGCCCGTCAGCCGATGGGTCGCATGGGCACGCCGCAGGAAATCGCCGACGCAGCCTTATATCTCGCCGCCGAGGAATCCGGCTACGTCACCGGCTCCGAGTTGGTGATTGATGGCGGGCTGACGGCGCGATGAGACGCTGCCTCGTGTCCAGGAGCTTTCTCGCTTCCATTCGGATCGTGGAAGGAATGGTTTCCTCCTTCAGATCCTGGAATGGCTCGATTCCTCGATGCCCTTCTTTGATCACATCAATCCTGTCAGCCAAGTACACCCAAACCATGTGCTTTGAACCCATCCCCGTGTTGAGCCAGAGTTGATATAAATCAGCAAGGCCGTCCAGTTCACTCATCCTCCCGTTGACAATCTCCTCGCACAGGAACGTTTCCATCCAGTCCGTGTCCGAGTCATCCGGCGGAAGTGACACTCCGATGCCGCGAGCGGACGCCTTGAACAACTCTCTGATTTCCTCATCGGACTCGGAGTCTGCGCCGGCAAGCTGTGCGCATTTCGCATCGCCATGGCCGGCCTGCAGGCAGTCAATTGCCCACTCCACCATCAAGGCACGATGATCTTTGTGAACCAGGTACTGATACCAGATACGCTTTGCTGTTGCCTGTAACGAAGGACTCACAAAACACCCATGCTCTACACCCGGTACACCCGCTCCGCGTTCTTCGAGAAGAGCTTCTCACGGTCAGCGGGCTTGGCGTTTTCCGTGAGCGCGAGCGCTGCGTCCACCCATTGCTGATACGTCGCGGTGAGCGTGCAAACGGGCCAATCGCTCCCCCAGACCACTCGATCCCAGCCGAAACATTCCAGCACGTGCTCGACGAACGGACGTAGTTGCTCCGTGAACGACCCTTTCGGATCGGCGGAGGCGATGATGCCGGAGACTTTGCCGACGACGTTGGGGAACGCAGCGATCTGTTTGATGTGTGCGCGCCACGGGTCGAGTGCTTTGCCTTTCACGTCAGGCACGCCGCAGTGGTCGAGGATGAACTGCACCTCGGGACATTTCTTGATCAACTCGATCGCCAGCGGAAGTTGCCGCGCCGCCACGCAGATGTCGTAGGTCAGCCCATATTGTTTGAGCCGACGCACGTTTTCGGCAAAGAGAGGCGTCTGAGACGTTTCATCCGGCGCGACGTGCAGGACGCGGCGGACGCCCTTGATGCGTTTTTCGCCCGCGACTTCCTCGATGTACCTCGGGAACTCTTTCGACTCGGGCCGCCCGGCGATGATAAGCCCCGAGAGCGGCTTGCCGTCGGCCTGCGAGAGTATCCACCTGATCTCCTCCCGCATGAACGGCTCGTCCACGTCGCATTCCATGAAGATGGTTTTCACGACGTTGGCCTGTTTGCTCGCATCGAGGTAGTCCTTCATCACGAAGCTCTTGTTCAACGCGGGAATCCCCGCGCACCAGGTGTACTTGAACCGGGAGAGGTCCCAGAGGTGTTGGTGAGTGTCCACGAGCTTGAGTGCCTGAGTGCCTGAGTGCCTGGGTGCTTGTGTGCTCATGCCGGCGATTGTGACGTGAGGTCGGATGTTGTCAATTTGGAAGAAGTAGCGGTTGTAGGGCGCGATGCCCCCTGTCGTTGGGGGGTATCGTGCCGTGGGCGTGTGATGCCCGGCGGCCTTGTGTCAGACCACCGGCGGCGCGAAACCTCCGTCCGTGAACAGCGCGGGACGGAGGCATTCGCGCCCTGCAACCATGTTCTTTTGTGGATACCCCTGCCTCACATCGGGCGCTACGGTGTTCTTGCCCCTCGGCTCACAACTCAGTAGAATGCTTGTGATGAACTGGAAGTGGGTGGTGGTGCTTTCGCTTGCGCTGAACGTCCTGCTGGCGTTGGTGCTCCAGTTGGAACGCCGCGCTGCCCCTGCGCCCGCGCGGCCGCCTCCCGTTGCGACCTCCACCAACGCCATCTACCGCGATCCAGGAACGGTCTGGCCGCAGGAGCTCGCCACGGGAGAGGCCTCGTTGAAACGCAAGGGCGCCGCGCCGGGAGGCTCGATCGAGGCGGCGGACTACCCGACGTTCATCCGCCGGCTACGCGCGGCGGGTTTGAGCGACGAAACGATCCTGACGCTGGTGGTGGCGGAGTTTCATCAGCGCCAGCAGGACGACTATCTCGCCCTCCAAGCGCAGTTCGACCGGGGCGAGTTGAGCCAGGAGGAACTGACCAAGCGGACGGCGCAAGCGTCGAAGGAAACAAAGGCCGCACTCGAAGCATTGCTCGGCAGGGAAACGTATCGCAGCTACGAGATGTCACAGGACTTCGATCTCGCCCGGCTCGCGCAGACAGGGAAGTTCTCCGACGAGGTGCTCGAGCGATACTTCGACCTCAAGCAGAAACACGACGAGCGTCGCGCGGAGATGGCGACACGGCTGGGAACGGGTGAATTTGAGAGCCAGGAGTTTCAAATCGAGTCGCAGAAGATGGAGAAACTCTACCGGGCAGAGTTGGAGAAGAGCCTGGGCGCGCAGGTGGCCAGGCAGATTCTGACCGCGACAGACCCCACGGTGCAAACGTTGCGGCGGCAGTTGAAAGAGACGCCGCTGACCGACGAGGAAGCAGCGGAGGTGGCGCAGATACTCCGCGATTACAACGATGCGATACAGGACCTCTCGATCCTGGTGGCACGTGATTACGCCAGTCCCGAAGAGATCCAGCCCGATCAGCAGTCCGTGGAAGAGGAAAAGCAGGAGCGCCTGCTCGCCGTGCTCGGCCCCGAGCGCTACGCCGAGTACGAGCGACAAAATGATTACACGTTCCAGCAAATGAGTTCGTGGGCCAAACGGAATGAGCTTACCGACGAGCAGGTGAACTACGTGTACGGCGTTGTCAAAGACTGGCGCGAGCACCAGCGGGCATTGCAGAGCCAGGTCGTCGAGATGCCGGAGCTGATCGAGGATGATGCCGTCTTCCAGCAACTCCAGGCCGCCGAGGACGAGCGGCTTGCTGCCTGGGAGCAGGCAAACGTCGCCGCGCGCGACACCTTGCAGGCCTACCTGGGCCCGGAGCGTTACGAGCAACTGCGGCGGCTGACGGGAAACCTGCCGTGAATTGGAAATGGCCGTTCGCGGTGTCCGTGGCGTTGAACCTCGGTCTCGTCGCAGTGCTTCTGCTGCAATCTCCTTCCGCTCCGCCCGATTCCGCACAAGCCGGTCGCGCATCGGCATCGCACGGGCACGAACTCAATCGTCCGGCGCCGCTTCCCGCTTCGGACCGCGCGAACGAGGACGAAATCCAGCGGCAGAAGGGCCCGTCTTCCCGAGCAGGACCCGTGGAGAGCGATTACTACCCGACGTTCATCCGCCGCTTGCGCGCGGCGGGATTGAGCGAGGACACGATCGCCACGTTGGTGGTGGCGGAACTGCGCGACCGCCGGATGGAAGATTCGATTGCGTTGCGCCGGAAGTACAACCGCGGCGAGTTGACGGAGGAGGACTTCCAGAAACAGAACCGCGAGATGCAGAAAGCGCAGGAGGCGGCACTCGAGGCGATTCTCGGAAAGGATGGGTATCGGCAGTACCAGATTGACCACGATTACCAGCTTCGGCAACTCACCCTGGCGGGCCATTTCTCGCAGGAGACGTTGGAGAATTATTTCGACCTCCGCAAACGGCACCACGACCAGATGCAGGAACTGTCGGACCGGTGGACGGGTCGGGACCGAAACGACGCCGAGTACCAGGACCAGGTTCACGCGCTCCAGAAATCATACGAGCAAGAACTGGAGAAGTCGCTCGGCGTGGACGCGGTGCGCCGGATTCGGGCAGAAACCGATGGAGACACTCAGAATGTGCGCCGTCTGATGGCGGCTACGAAGATTAGCGACGACGAGTACGTGCAGATGAGCCAGATTTTCCACAACTACCGGCAGGAGCAGCAGCGATTGACTGCCATGCGACGTCGCGTCGAAGGGACATCCGAGGATCTCCGCCCGCAACAGGAGGCAATGGAACAGCAGCGAAAGGATCAACTCGCCGCCCTGCTCGGGCCGCAGCGCTACGCCGAGTACGAGAAACAAATGGATGGGACGTTCCAGCAGTTGAACCAATGGGGCAAACCCAACGGGCTCAATCACGAGCAGGTGGATTACGTGTATTCGATGATCAAGCATTGGCGCGCCCAGCAGCAGGAGTTGCGGAAGCTGCGTTCCGACCCGCAGTACAAACGAGAGGACTACAACGCGGCCATGGAGCAGTTGAGCGCGGACACGAGGACGACGCTGCAGCGGTATCTCGGCGCAGAACGATACGAACAGCTCAAGCGAAGCACGGGGCAGGTGCCGTAGCCGCGAGCGTGAGCGAGTGGCCAGGGTCCCACTCGCTCACGCTCGCGGCCACCTCACTTCGGCAATGCGCTGAGAATCTTCGCCACGCTCGCTTTGGGCCCGAGTGCCACCGTCACCTGCGAGCCAGATTTTCGAACCGCCACGAAGAGTTCGTCGTTCCCGTATTGCGTGAAGCCGGTCGCGTCAGGGGCGTGTTTCACCACAGCGAGACCCGTCCGTTTGTGTGCCGCGGCATCGAACGCTTCATGGAACTCCGTCGCGTCCGCTTCGCTGTCCCAGACACTCACCCAGAGCAACGCCAGCTTGCCTTTGCCGTCGTCATACACATCATACCGGTCGCCGCCCCAGCCCTGCGCGGCCTGCGTGGCTTCGAACTTCGTCACCTGCTGTTCGAGCAGGATGCGAGTGCCGAGTTCGCCGAGGACGTTGTGAAAGATCGGTTTCCAGCCGGCGATCTTCAAGTCCGGCAGCTTGACCTCGACCGGGTCTTCGCGACTCGTGAACTTCGTCGGATGCAAAATCTGCTCCGTCGAGACGGGCGGTTTCGTGAAGGCCTTGTTGATCGCCTCGTACCCGCCGTTCCTGTAGAGCGCCATCACGAACTCGTTCCCCTGCGTGTAGGGGAAGAGCAACGTCTCGCGAAAGTACGCCGGTGCAGAGGCGAGTTGCTCGGTGTTCTGGCCGAGCATGGCGCCGAGGTCTTTGAACAACGCACCGAAGTTCATGCTCTCCGTCATCGTGTTCATGTACCACATCGTCATCAACAACGTGGCGTCGCCCTCGACCAGCGCCGCGGTAGCCAGCGTCAGGTCGTCGTTGGTTTTGATTTCGAGCGGGAAATCTTTCAGGGTGTAGTTCTGGTCCTGCAGCGCGTGAGTGATCTCGTGCGCCACCATCATGCGGTCTATGTTTTCCGAAAGCGAAAAATCGCTGAACGTGTACAACGCGCCGCCGTGCTGATCGTAGAACGCGGCCACCTGTTCGTTGTAGAGCTTGAGGATGATCTGCCCGATGTCCGTGCCGGCGGGGGTGAGTCCAAACAACGCCATCGCCCGGCTGTAGTTGTCGAGTTCCTCCTTCGTGTACACCTCGTTGATTCGCTTCGTCATGAACGCCTTGAACTCACTCGACGGCATGGTGCGGTAGTTGACCGGCTTCTTGAATTGGAGCAGGTGGATGTTCTCGACGGCCTTTTCCAACTCGCGTTTGACCGCGTCGTCCGACGCCGCCGTGTTCGTGCTGGTGGGCGCCGGCTTCTTCTCACTGGCTGCCGCCTCCTTGAGCTTGGCGTTGTCGGTCTGGACCGCGAGCAGCCGTTCCTGGAGCGCCGCGACCTGCGCCTCGATCTGATGGTTCTGCCAGAACAACGCGCCCCAGCCGAGGCAAAGGACGAAGAGCAATAGAAAGGAGAGTTTTTTCATCAGCTAATTTCTTGTCAGCGAACTTACAGGCACATAGAATCGAAATCCAGAAAAGTTCTCGCCATGCCATGGACATCCGTGCACGCATCCTCGAATTGCTGAAATCGCCCAACTACCGGCCGCTCCGCCGCAGCGAGCTGGCGAGGGCGCTCCGATTCAAGGACGAGGAACGCCGGGAGTTTCGACATGTCCTGCGCGAATTGATGCAGAAGGGCGAGATCGTGCGCGTGCGCAAGAACCGGTTCGTCCTGCCACAGGAGGCCGATCTCGTCGTGGGACGGATCAGCATGAATGAACGCGGATTCGGGTTCGTCGTGCCCGAAGCAGGTGAAGATGGCGTGCCGGCGGCATCGGGCGACATTTACATCGCTGCCGAGGATACCTGGACGGCCATGCATGGCGACAGCGTGGTGGTTCGGCTGATTCACGGCTCGACGCGCCGCGACCGCGCCGGCAAGACCGACAAACTGGCGGGCCGGGTCATCCGCATTCTCCAGCGCGCAAACGTGACCGTCGTTGGTACCCTCCAGAAAACGAAATGGTTCACGTATATCGTGCCCGATGACCCCCGCCTCATTCACGACATCTACGTCAAGCCGAAGCAGCCGGTGCGGGTCGGCGACAAGGTCGTGGTTAAGCTCGACGAATGGAAATCGCGCCACGTCAATCCCGAGGGCGAGATCGTCGAAGTGCTGGGCCCGAGCGAACAGCCGGGCGTGGATATCCTCGCCATCATCCGCAAACATCACCTCGCAACGACGTTCCCCGACGACGTGTTGCGCGAGGTCGAGCGTTACGGCGACTCCGTCACCGCACAAGACATCGAAGGCAGGCGGGACCTCCGGCAGGAGTTCATTGTCACGATTGATCCCGACGACGCGAAAGATTTCGACGACGCCATTTCGGTCGAGGAACGTCCCGATGGCTCGTGGCGGCTCGGTGTTCACATCGCCGACGTGTCGCACTACGTCCGCCCGAACACCGCGCTCGACCGGGAGGCCGCCTCGCGCGGTAACAGCGTCTATCTGGTGGACCGCGTGCTGCCGATGCTGCCCGAGAAGTTGAGCATCAATCTTTGCAGCCTGCGTCCGCAGGAGGACCGGCTGACGCAGAGCGCGTTTATCGAGTTCAACGCGAGGGGCGGGGTCAAGAAGGCGGAGTTCGATCGCACGGTCATTCGCTCGCGGCACCGGTTGACCTACAAGAAAGCATTTGCGTTGCTCCAACAGAAGACGGCACCGCACGACGGCGAGACAAAGCTTCTCCACGCCGAGCTGCACAAAGCGTGGCGGCTGGCGTCGTTGCTCCGCAAGCTGCGATTCGAACGCGGTTCGCTCGATCTCGATTTCCCCGAGGTCAAAGTTTGGCTCGACGCGAAGGGCAAACCCGAGCGGATCGAGAAGGTCGAGAACGACATCTCGCACCAGTTGATCGAAGAATTCATGCTCGCCGCGAACGAGGCGGTGGCGAAGTTTATCCGCGACCGCAACGTCCCCGGCATCTATCGCATCCACGAAGACCCCGCGCCCGAGAAGCTCGAGGAATTCCGCGCCTATCTGCACGCGATGGGCATCCAGGTCGGCAACCTCGGCTTGCGCGGCGAAATCCAGAAGCTGCTGCAGCGCGTCAAAGACCATCCACAGGCGTACGTCATCAAGCTCAACCTGCTCAAGTCGCTCAAGCGCGCCATGTACGCGCCGAAGCCGGTCGGGCACTACGGGTTGGCGAAGGCGAACTACACGCATTTCACGTCGCCGATCCGGCGGTACCCCGACCTGCTCGTCCATCGCATCCTGGTCGCGTTGGTGGCAACGGCAGATCGTAGCCGCGAGCGTAAGCGAGTGGCGGCGGGCCCGCTCGCTCACGCTCGCAGCTACCCTGTGCGTGGCGCAGCCACCGCCACGGCGGGCTTCTACCATGTGGACGCACTCAAGCGGCTCGCCGAACATTGTTCGCTCACCGAACGCAAGGCGGCGGAGGCCGAGGACGAATCGAAGAAACTCAAGATACTCGAGTTTTTCCATGGCCAGCTCCATCGTCACAAACTCGACGCGTTCGACGCGGTGGTGACCGAGGTGCGCAACTTCGGCATGTTCGTCGAGCTCCTCGACACGCTGACTTACGGCTTGGTGCACGTCTCGACGCTCGATGATGATTTCTACGCCTTTGATGAGACGCGGCAGAGATTCATCGGCAAACACACCCGCAAGATCTACAAGGCGGGCGATCGCGTGAAGGTCGAGGTCAGCCGCGTGGACGTGTTCAAGAAGCAGATTGATTTTCGGATCGCCGGGGACTAAAGAGGAAGCTACATGGAGCCGGTAACGCGAATTCTGATTGCCTTGAGTCTGTGGCTGTCAATTCCTCCACTGTGTCTCGCTCAACAATCGTTCGGTCGCGTGGACATCCGCGCATTGCAGAAAAGCAACGTCGTCACGTTCAAGACGGCGGATACCAACGTGGCGGTTGGCTACGCCGCCTTCCGCACCGACGGTCCGCGCTCGATGATCGTCGCGCAAAAGCCGGTCGGCACGAACTGGACGACGCTCACGTTTCAATTCTCGGTCCCTCGTGACGACAGTGTGACACTGATTCTTCGCGGGCGTTACCGGGAGCGTGCGGCTGCGACCAACGCCGCGCCCGAGTGGGTCTGGGCCGACAGCGTGAGCGTGACCAACGCGGCGGGCGAGGAGTTGTGTCGCAACGGCAGTTTCGAGAAAGTGCATGGATTCCTCGGCATCCACAAGCGCGATGGCCAACCGGCAAAGTGGGGCTATCGCGGCGAAGGACGCGAAATTCGAAGCGACTCTGCGTTCTGTCAGCATGGCGAACGCTGCGTGCGTCTGAAGCACGACGTCAACGCCTACCAACCCATCCGCGTGAAGTCGAACATCTGGTACACCGTGTCCGCGTACTTTCGCGCTCCCTGACATCACGCCCTCAGCGGCTGCTTTCTGGACTTCGGTCAATATACTTCACGATCGTGAAGTATACTGACCGCGTGCTCGGATCACTCCGCTTGCGGGTGTTTCAGCGCGAACTGCTTCGCCCACTTCAACAACGCCAATCCGATTACCGAAGCCAGAATCAAACCGGCGAGCGACAGATACGTGGGCTGATACGCTGCCGGGCTCGACGCTCTCTCTCCGAGTCCGTCCCAGACGTGCCCCATCGCCCACGGACCGACGCTTCCAATCAATCCCCCGACCATCACGAAGACGCCGAAGACTCGGCCGCGCACGCGGTCGGGGACGCTCTCCATCAGCGCGGCCTCGACAATCGGGTACGACGCCAGCATGAAAAATCCGTACACCGCCAGTCCCAGCCAGATCGCCCCCCGCGGGAGCCACGGCACCATCGCGACCATTACCGCGGCGATCCCGAGCACGCGCGCGGCCCAGCCGTACCGGTTGCGGTCGCTGCGAGCGGCCAGGATCGGGTTGGCGGCCATCGCCACCAGGAACATCACTCCGATCACGAGACCCGTGCCGCGCACTCCGAATTCCTGGGCGTATTGCAGGTAGAGCGAGGTGATGGTGGTCATCGAGGCGCCGCTGAAATCGCGCAGGCTGAACGCAAGCGACACGAGAACGAACACCGCGAGCACGCTCCCGGCTTTGAGCCGGTGTGTTTCGTGGTGATGCGCCTCATCAATTGGTTTCGCCTCACGCGCGGTGAGCGCGAACACCCACGCGCCGATCAGGCCGAGAACGCCGAGTTCAAGACACGGCGCGCGCCAGCCGTCGGTCTGCGCCCGCAACCCGGCATACCACGGCGCGAAGAAAAACCCGAGCGCCGCGCCGATGGCCGCGCGTCCCAACGCCCAGCCGGGCCGGTGGGGATAGAGTTGCACGACCATCGCGGTGGCCGCCGGATGATAGAAGCTGCCGCCAAATCCAGCGACCGCGAGCCAGACCACCGCCCAGAAATACGTGGGCGCGAACGCCAACCCGATGAACGCGGTCGAATTGACCGCCAAGCCGATCACCAGCAGCCGCTTCCGGCTCATCCGGTCGGCAAGCACACCGAGCGGGAGGCTGCACGCGTAATAAACGAGGTTCTGGATCGTGGCGAGCAGCGTGGCCAGCGCGACATCGCGCAGTTGATAGTCGCTCTTGATCTGGAGATACAACGGCACGATCGCGAGTTGAAAGATGTGGGTGTACGCGTGGAGCGCGCCCAGGCCCCAGAGCGTGATGGTTTTCTCGCGTTCGGTCTCCGCGTAGCGCATTGCGGCGAACCTTGACAAAGTCCCGATTCTTCTCAAGTAGTAATTCGATGAAAGTGGAAGATTTTGCTGCCGAAATCGCCGCGGCGGTCAAGGCGTACGACAAATACGTGATCTGTGTGGACAAGACACCCGAGGCGTTTCTGCACAGCATGGAATCGTTGATGAAGAAGGCGATTGACGTGTACGAGAACCGCGGCCCCGGTTTGCGTCACGGCATCGCGCTCGACTCGCACGTCACGATCATGTTGAGCGAAGCCAACGGCGCACGGCCGCTCTGCGGCATTTACTTCAACCTGCACACGCCGCACAAGAAGAAGTAATTGGTTATCGGTTATTTGTTTTCAGTTCTTGGTTGCCGCTCTCGGGTTGCTCGCTCTCCTCAAACCAATAACCAATAACCAACAACAAATAAGCAACCTACCGCCACTCGTGCTTCGGGTACTTCCGCTGCAACTCCTGCTTGAGCTTCGGGTACTGCTCGCGCCAGAAGACGGCCAGGTTGTCGGTGGTTTGCACGGGACGATGGTTCGGAGCAAGCACTTGAATGCGCAACTGCACCCGGCGGTTCGCGATCCAGAGGCTCTCCTTCACGCCGTACAAATCCTGAATGCGCGACGAGACCGTCGGCGGGGCATCGGCAGCATAGACAATCTTCGCGCGGCGACCATTCGGCAACTCGATCCGCTCGGGGACGTATTCGTCGAGCCAGGCTTGTTGTTGCGATGAGAGCCACGACTTTACGACCGGCCAGACCGGCCTGTCCTTGATCTCCTTGTAGCTCATCGCGCCGTGACACACCTGCTGGATCAACGCCAGCCGGTCGTCGTCGCCGAGCGCCGGCAGGTTCAACTCCGGCATCCATTCGCGGAGGCGGTTGACGCGGATGATCCATTGCTCGACGGCGTCGTCCCACTCCTTGAGCACGCACTCGCCGTCCAGAACCTCCTGCGCCAACACCTTCGCCGCCTCCTCGATGGACGGTTTGTCCGACTTGGCTGTATCAAGCACCAGATCGCGGAACAACCTCTGATTGTGCACCATCACACGGCGGGAGGTCGGGTCATAAAACACTTCTCGCTTCTCCTGAAAATCGCCCGGGAACAATTCCCGCAGCCATTCTTCCTGGATCGTCGTGGCGAGGCTGAGCACGACATGGAGTTCCTTGTCGCGTCCTTCGACCTCGCGCACCTCCGCCGCGACGAATAACGGAGACTTCTGCGCCGCGCTCTCCCGGGCCAGCACACCGCTGCGCCCGTGTACCAGTGCACAACGAAGCGTTCCTTCATCGAGCCGCCGCGCGACGTGATCCGAAAATCCGAGCAGCACGCATTTCTGCACTGCTTCGGTCGCGACCTTCTTCTCGCTCACGTCGAGCTTCTCCCGCTCCACGATATCGAGGAACTGCTCGAACAATGGCGCGACCTGTCGTGCTGCTTGCGCGTGGATGCCGAACTTCTGGCAACGCTGCACGTTGTAGCCGTTGCGCTCGGCGTAGCGCCAGGCACGCATGAGGATGAAAAAGTCTGACGCCGTCTCGCCGCCGAACAAATCATCGCGCGCATCTTCCACCTGCTTTCCCTGTCGGCGCACAAGCAGGTCGCGTCCCTGGGTCAGCGCCGCGATCATCGCCACCTGCCGTACACAGCCGTATTCCTGCGCCGCGAGAAGCATCCGGGAGTAACGGGGATGCAGAGGAAACGCGAGCATCCGACGACCAAGCGGGGTGATCTTGCTTGAAGTTGACGCGTCGTTCGCTTGAGTTTGGAGTCCAAGCTTCAGCTTGTCCGGGCCGGCGCTCTCGGGCGGCAAGCTAAAGCTTGTACTCCGAACGCTGGCGCCGGATTCCAGCGCACCCAGGTCTTTCAACAACGTCTCCGCCCGCTCGAGCGAACGCCGCTGAGGCGGTTCGAGCCAGCGGAACGCGTACACATCCTCGACGCCGCTCGCTTTCAGCGTAAGCACGACCTCCGAAAGATCGAGCCGCTTCACCTCCGGTAACTCCTGCGCAGGACGCAGCTCGTGTTCGCGTTGCGTCCACAATCGCAGACACACCCCCGGCGCCGTGCGTCCCGCCCGGCCCGCGCGTTGATCGGCGGAGGCGCGGCTGATTTTCTCGATGAGCAGCGTGTTGATGCCCCGGTAGGGATCGTAACGCGGGATGCGGGCCAGGCCGCTGTCTATCACGATCCGCACGCCCTCAATCGTCAGCGATGTTTCGGCGACGTTGGTCGAGACGACGACCTTGCGTTTGTCGTAGCGCGCCACGGCAGCGTCCTGATCCTGCGGCGGCAACTCTCCGTGCAACGGCAATGCGAGAAACTCACTGCCCAATTCGTCGCGCACCGCTTGGACCGTGCGGCTGATCTCATAAGCGCCCGGCATGAAGATCAGCGCGTCGCCTTCCGTTTGCCGCTTCACGAGTCGCGCCAGTTCGCGTACCGCTTTGTCCCAGATCGGCATGTCGCCTACCGGATCGCGCACGTATTCGATCTCGACCGGGAACATCCGCCCTTCGGAGGAGAGCAGAGCGCACGGCTGGAGAAACTTCTGCAACCCGGCCACGTCAAGCGTCGCCGACATCACGCCAAGGATGAGGTCGGGCCGCGTGGATTCCTGGATTTGCAGAGCACGCGCCAGCGTGATGTCGCCGTACAGGTGCCGCTCGTGGAATTCGTCGAACAGGATCGCCTTCACACCGCGCAACTGCGGATCCGCCAGCATTTGCCGTAGCAGCACGCCTTCGGTCACGTAGCGAATGCGCGTCTTGGCTGAGGTGACGTTGTCGAAACGAATCTGATAACCAACTTCTTCGCCGAGGTTCACATTTCGTTCCTGCGCCACCCGCGCGGCTACCATGCGCGTCGGCAGACGCCGTGGCTGGAGAATCACAATCTGCCCATCACCGAGTCGTCCGCCATCGAGCAACATCTGCGGCACCTGCGTGGACTTTCCCGAGCCGGTCGGCGCCGTGAGAATGAACCGCTTCTGTTGCGCCACGGCGGCAAGCAGGGCGTCGCGCAATTCAAAGATGGGCAGATCGAAGTTCTTCACGCTGCCGGCACTCTAGCACAGCCGGCAGGTTTGTAGTCGAGCGCTTCAGCGCGGATTTGCCAGAACCTGGCAATCGTTTTTGCGCCGAATGCACTTTCCTGGGCTGTGAAATCCGGCTTTACATTTAGCCGTCTAAATGTAAAGTCGGGTCGCATGATTCGTCGCCCGCTTTGGATCGAGCGAGTACAGGAGTGCTGGAAA
This sequence comes from uncultured Verrucomicrobiota bacterium, assembly GCA_964582645.1. Classification (GTDB taxonomy): domain Bacteria; phylum Verrucomicrobiota; class Verrucomicrobiia; order Palsa-1439; family CAZOTB01; genus CAZOTB01. The sequence continues at coordinate 64,460 of CAZOTB010000004.1, forward strand.
TATGCGCCCGTGGTGTGGCTGACGGGTGTGCGGCGGGTGGGAAAGACCGTTCTGGCGCGGAGCATCCCGAGCACAGAGTTCCTCAACTGCGATCTTCCGAGCACGGCGGAACGGTTGAGCGACCCGGAGAGCTTCTTCCGGGCGGTGAAGCAACCTGTCGTCGTGCTGGACGAAGTACATCAACTTCCCGACCCGAGCCGCGTGCTCAAGATTGCCGCCGACGGTTTTCCCAAATTGAAAGTCCTGGCAACGGGTTCTTCGACGCTGGCAGCGACGCAGAAGTTTCGCGACAGCCTCACGGGACGCAAACGCACGGTGGAGCTTGTGCCCGTGCTTGCGGAGGAATTGCCGGCGTTTGGCGTGAAAGACTTGCGCGATCGTCTCCTGCGCGGCGGGTTACCGCCGGCATTGCTCGCCGAGGAGCGACCGCGTGAGTTCTACAACGAGTGGATGGACTCCTATTTCGCGCGCGACGTGCAGGAATTGTTTCGGCTGGAAAAACGCGGGGCGTTTCTGAAGCTGCTGGAGTTGGTGTTGCGCCAAAGCGCCGGACTCATGGAAATCAACACGCTTGCCAAGCACAGTGGCGTGAGTCGTCCCACCGTGATGAACTGGCTGGAGGTTTTCCAAATCACGCATGTGGCGCATTTGTTGCGTCCTTACGCCGAAGGAGGGCGTCGTGAAATCCTCGCCCAACCAAAACTCTACGGATTCGATACCGGATTTGTCTGCCATGCCCGAGGCTGGGACGACCTGCGCGCAGAAGACTGTGGCTTGCTCTGGGAGCATCTGGTTCTCGACACGCTGCTCTCGATTCCCATGCCGAAGGTTTGCTTCTGGCGGGACAAGCAGCAGCGGGAAGTGGATTTTGTCATCCCGCGCGGTCGCGGTCGCGCCGACGCAATCGAATCCAAATGGAATGCGAATGCGTTCGAGGCTCGTGGTTTGGCTGCGTTCCGAGCGAACTATCCGCATGGAAAGAACTTCGTCGTCAGCCCGCAGGTCGTGGCGTCCTACAAGCGGAAAATGGACAGGTTGGAGATTGAGTTCCTGCCCATTGCGGAACTGCGGCAATCCATCGAACCGTGACGCGGCAGCGCCCCATCATCGCGTGCTCACTGGGGACGCATCCTCCACGTGTTGATCGAGACTCGTCACGCGTCCGGCTCTTGGTACACCCGAATCCGTCCCAGCTCGACGATCCAGAGATGCCGGTCGAGAACGTCTTGCTTCAGCGCGGCAACCAGCGTCTGCGCGAGCGTATCGAGGTGAGTGGTAGTCAATTTCTCAGGGACTCGCAACACAGCGATGCCTCGGTAATTGCTCGGCCGGAAACGCAGGGGATTCGCGAAGTCGAGATCGAGTGTGACCAACGCCCGTTCTTCCGCCGCACAATGCGCGATCAATTGCTCGTCGCTTGCGCCACCCAGAAGCCGGCTGGCGACGGTTTCCACTGCATGTCCCGCTTGCTCGAATACCCGACAACCGCGTTGCCCCAGGTTCTCGTCCAGCTTGAGCTTCACTTGGCTGCCGGCTCCAACGGGACAGCGACGTACCGTTCCCGCGTCATTTCTGAGGCGTACGCGATGCAGGCCAGAATGTCCTCTTCCGTCAGGCCGGGATAATCCTGAAGAATCTCCTGGTGCGAGGCGCCCGACGCAAGCAGGTCGAGAATCAGCGAAACCCCAATACGATGTCCACGGATGCAGGGCTTGCCGCCCCAGGATTTGGATCAATACAGATGCGCTCCAAGAGTTGTTCTCGTGTCATACTGCACGAAATCTTACATCCCTTTCCTCTGCTAATCCAACCCCGTCTTGGGTGGCGTTCTGGCGCAGCAATGCTGCCGCTACTTTGCCTTCCTGAGGATCGCCGCCATCTCCTTCGCACGATAGGCGCGCATTGTCTGGGTCTTGACGTTGCCGTGGGACGCGAGCTTCAGCGCGCACGCGGTCATCGTCTCATCGTTGGCGGCTTCCGCGATTAGGACAAGATCATATGAACCCATCGTCCAGAAAACGTCAACGATCTTGACGCCCATCTTCCTGGCCATCGTCGCGGCAGAAGCGGCGCGCTTGGTTGTGTCCTGGACGCTCCGGATTCCCTGTTCGGTGAACTGCAACAACACAATGTAGTTTGCCATGGTGGATTCCTTTCTGGTTCGTGACTGTCCCGATTATCGTACGTCGTAAAATGGATGCAAGGACTGACTGGGCAAATCTTCGAGTTGACGGTTGTAGGACGCGAATGCCTCCGTCCCGCGTCGTCCAGGGACGGAGGTTTCGCACCGTCGTTCTGTTACCGGGGGGCGCGGCGCGAAACCCCCATCGCCAAACGGCAGGCGATGGGGGCATTCGCGCCCGACAACAGCCCTCAGATGCGCCCGGCAACGGAATCACGACCGCGCTGAAGGGCTCAACTACGAACGCACTCCCGGTGACGCAATCGCTGTGCTCTCAATCATGGGATCGGCGGGTACAGCCGGGAGTGCTGCATTCCCGGATGACGATTGCCGTAGCGTTGCGGGACGTCCTGTGTCCAATCGCTCGGCATCGTCAGGGAAAACGCGAGCAGCAGGATGAAGACAACCCGCTTCACCGAGAGCGTCAGGGGGTTCGTTGTGACCGTGGAAAGAGTCACTGTCCCGGTCTGCGACGTTTGTCCCCGGCGCCGAAACCACACGAACAGGAACGCGCCGACCGCCGTCATGAACAGGTTGAACGCCTGGCCCGTGGCGACGCCGAGGAGCGTGGTCGGGTGTTCGCGGAAGATGTCCACGAAGATGCGCAGGAAACCGTACCAGAAAATGAAATGGGCCGTCACGATCCCGAGCGGCGGGCGCTGCTTCCGAATCCAGAGCAGGAACGGAATCAGCGCGAGGTTCTTGAGGCCGTCGTACAGCACGACGGGATGACGGAAGCCTTCCGCATCCGGGAACTGCACGCCCCACCAGGCATCCGTGACGCGTCCGACAATCTGGCCATCAATGAAATTGCCGATGCGTCCCACGCCCATCAGGAACGCACCAGGGACGACCAGTTCGTCCACGATGACAAGGAAGCGCTTGCCATGCAGCCGGCAGAACAGCCACGTTCCGACAATTGCGCCGAGCAGGATTCCGTGCGTCGCCATTCCCCCGAGCCAGCAGGCGGGGACGAGCCACAGATGATCGCGATAGAACGGCCACTCGTAAAAGATCACCTCGACCATGCGCCCGCCGAGCAGAACGCCGAGCGCGAACGAGATGCTCAGGTTATAGACCTCGCTGAGTTCAAGTCCGAGTCGTTGCCGGGCGCGCCGCAGCCAGAGGTGGATTTCGAGAAACCCGAGCGCGTACCCGAGGCCATACCACCACAAATACACGCCACCCACCTTCGCCAGGACGGGATCAATCTGATGAATGAATGGGCCGGGCATGCCCCAGGAACGTAACGGCTGGGGGCTGGTTTTCCAAGCCTCGTGGGGCTTGAGGGGAGCACGGTTCTTGCACTACACTTTCTGTTCATGCACTACATTCGATTCTCGTTGCGATGCGGTGTGTCGCTGTTGCCGGCCACCCTCGCGATCACTTGCGCGCTCGCCGGGGGCACACCGAAGATTCAACTGACCCAGACCGAGTACGATTTCGGCACGACCTCGAAGGTGCAAAAGGTCGAGGGCACGATCGCGTATCAGAACCTGGGCGATGGCGTGCTGCGGGTGACAGGGATCAAGTCCACGTGCGCCTGCACCCAGGCCAGTTTGGAGCCGGACGAACTGAACCCGGGGGATGCCGGCGCCGTGATTTTCTCCATCCGGCCCGGACCGTCCGTCGGCGACATCCGGGAACAGATCCAGATTTTTTCCAACGACCCGCACAATTCTCCCGTCACGCTCTCGCTTCGGCTGCGCATTCCACTGGTCTTCGAGGTAACGCCACCTGCAGTCCAACTCGGCTATGTCAAACCCGGCAGCAAAACCAATCTCACGTTCCAGGTTCGTCGCGCTGACGGCCAGAAACTGCGCATCACCAAGGTGGTCTCCGACGACCCGCTCCTGACCACGCGCCTGGTGCCGGTTCGTGATTCACAGGGTGGAGGCATGAACATCGTTGCCCGGCTCAAGGCGGCAGACAAGCCCGGCATGTTCCACGACACGCTCCAGGTCCACACCGGCGAGGAGTACACCGAGGGCATTCCCAAGCCGTCGTTCGAGATCAGCATCAAGGGAGTTGTGGGCGAGCCGCCGCGCTGAAGTTGTGTCCCGCCCGATGCGTGGATTGTCCACGCGCCCCGCCCTGTCGGCATGCTTCCTACCGCAACCCGTCCGCGGGCGAGGCGGAAGGTGACGCGGCGCGGGCGGCCAATGCAAACCAATCGCCGCCGCGCAACACAAGCACCCAGGTCATGTGATGCTTGAACGGTGGGCGCTGGGTTCCGTCGGCGGTCTTCATGTCGCTGATCTCGGAATCCCAATCGAGGAGGGCAACGTCGGGTTTGGCAAAGCGGATCACACTGTTGGTGATGAGATAAGTCGTGTGCAACATCGAAGCGGTGTGCTCGCTTTGGAGCAGGCGCTGCACTTGCGACCGCCCTCGGGCATGCCGGCCAAAGGGGTTGATCAGATCGCCCTCTGGAGCCCAGAGCGCCGCGAGTGAGTCCACATCGTTGCGGTTCCACGCGGCGACGAAACGCTCGGACCATTGTTTGATCTCTGTGCCATTCTCCTGCCCGCAGGCAGCGATGGCGAACAATGTGATGGTGAAACAAAGTGCTGTGCGGCTCATGACTTGAATTCCAGGAACGAAGGCTACCACGCGAAAAGAGGATTGCGCAAGACGCACGACGCCGATAGGAGGAAACCCGGCATGGCGCAACCAATCCCCATCCTGCTCGACACCGACATCGGCTCGGACATTGACGACGCCGTGGCGCTGGCCTACCTGCTTCGGCAGCCGCGTTGCCAACTGCTGGGCATCACCACCGTCACGGCGGACACGTCCAAACGTGCCGCGCTCGCGGAAGTGCTCTGCCGCATGGCGGGTCGCGACGTTCCGATCCATGCCGGTGCGACGCAGCCGCTGTTGCTCGGCCGCGGCCAGCGGGAGGTGCCGCACTACGAAGCCATCGGCAACCGCCCGCATCGCACCGATTATCCACCGAATACCGCGATCGAGTTTCTGCGGCAGACCATCCGTGCGCACCCCGGCGAGGTCACGCTGCTGGGCATCGGACCGATGACGAACCTCGCGTTACTGTTCGCGACCGACCCGGAGATTCCATCTCTGTTACGAGAGTTGGTGTTGATGTGCGGCGTGTTCAAGCTCGGCCAGGACGAGATGCCGCCGCGCCGCGAGTACAACGCCATCACCGATCCAATAGCCACGGCGATGGTCTTTCGCGCACGGCCGCCGCGATTGACCGCCATCGGGCTCGACGTGACCAAGCGATGCCAGTTGCCGGCCGATGAATGTCGCCGGCATTTCGCAAACGCAGGCGGCCCGCTGGCGTTCGTCGCGGAGATGGCCGAGGTATGGTTCCGGCAGCGCCAGGACATCACCTTCCACGATCCGCTGGCCGCCGCGGTCATCTTCGAGTCCTCCCTCTGCGGGTACGAGCACGGCGTGGTGGAGGTCGAAGTCGCAGACGAGGCGCTCGCAGGACGCACGCTCTGGACTCCCACGCCCGGCAGCGGGCTGCATCGCATCGCTGCGACCGTCGAGTCATCACGGTTCTTCGAGCACTACTTCGGAGTGATAGGCGGATCGGCGTAGCTGGCCGTGGAACTGCTTTTACTCCCCGTGCACTCATGCAAACGGGGAGAACACTGCTCATCTCACTGCTGCTGACCGCCTCGCGCGCACCCGGCCTGGCCGAGGACGGGTCTGGCGAAGTCACCGCTCCATTCCGTGCCTGGGATCTCATCGTCATCCATCACAGCGCGACGTCCACCGGTTCGGCAGAGGCGTTCGATGCGGGGCATCGCGCGCGCGGCATGACGAACGGGCTCGCCTATCACTTCGTCATCAACAACGGCACCAAGCTCAGGGCCGATGGCGAACTCCAGATCGGGCCGCGCTGGACGAAACAACTGCCCGGGGGTCACTGTTATCAGGAGAGCGTTAACGAACGAGCGATCGGGATTTGTCTCGTGGGCGATTTCTCCGTCGCGCAACCGACCCAGAAACAGATGGAAACGCTCGTGCGGTTGGTCGTGCAGTTGCAGCAACAGTTTGGCATTGCCGCCAGCCACATCGTGGGCCACGGAGATCTCGCGGGGGAAGCCACGGAGTGCCCGGGGGCGCGGTTCGCGTGGAGCCGATTGCGGGAGCATGTGTGCGAAGAGGCGTTTCCAACGGTGGCCGTGGATGCATCGCCGCATGCGGTGCCGTGACTAACTCCCTGCCGGCAGCATGGGCTCGATGCCGTGCTTCGGCGCCACGGCCTTTAACTTCTCGATGTCCGCCTGTCTCCTCGCCTTCGATTACCAACTGATAGACATCGCCGACCAGCGACACGCACTTCGCCTTCCCCGCCGGGAGCAATTTGAAATCTGGATGTTGGATCATGGATCTTGCCTCCGATATGGAGCCACTCGCTTACGCTCGCGGCTACGTGAGGAACGAGCAGATGTACTCGCAGATGCCCTGCTTCACCTCGATGTCGAAGCCAGAGTTGGCAGGCACTTCGAACACTTGCCCCGCGGTGTATTCCTTCCACGCGCCCTGACCACCGAGCTTCACTCGACAGCCTCCCGCTACGATCTCCATGCGCTCGGCGGCCTTCGTCCCGAAGTGAAACGAGCCGGGGTAGATCAAGCCGAGCGTCTTCTTGCTGCCGTCGGGGAACAGAATCGTGTGACTGATCACCTTGCCGTCGAAGTACACGTTGGCCTTTGCGAGGGCGGTGACGCCGGTGAATTGCTGCGGGATGTTTGCCATGCGCGTCTCTTACGTCGGCGCGAAAACGAAAGCAAGCGACATTCTGGAAAGGTCAGTAATTGGTGAACGATCCGTCCGCGCGCTGGAAATGTGGCGGCTCGGTCATTTCCGCGGGATGGTTCTTCGCCGCGTCGCGATTGAACTTCACTCCGAGGCCGGGCGCAGTTGGCACGGTGAGCTTGCCATCGCGCAACTCGAACGCGCACTGGAAGACATCCGGCAACGTGCGCTCGGGCGGGAACAACACCTCCTGCGGGCCGGCATTGTCGCAGGCGAGATCGAGATGAAGCGACGCGGCCGTGCAGACCGGGCCAAGTGGGTTGTGTGGAAGAATCTTGATCAGGTGTGTTTCCGCCATCGCGGCGATCTTCTTCCCCTCCGTCAAACCGCCGCAGATGCAGAGGTCGGGGCGAATGTAATCCACCAGTTCATTTTCGATGGCCTCGCGGAACTCCCATTTGTGCGCCCATTGTTCGCCCGCGGCGAGCGGCACGTGGACGTGGCGGCGCAAGTGATGATAGCCCGCCATGTGTTCGCTGCGAATCGGGTCTTCGACGCAGAACAGCCGCAACGGCTCGACCTCCCGGCAGAACCAGATTGCTTCGTCGGGGCTCAACCGGGTGTGAAGGTCCACCATCAGTTCCATCCGGTCGCCGACCTTGGCGCGGACGGCTTTGAGCTGCGCGATGAGAAGCGAAACGGACTTTCGCGATTCATACAGGTTGCCCTCGGACACCGGGCCGAGTCGGAAATACTTGTGTCCCGCGGCGAGACATTGCGCAGCCAGTTCCGCCGTGGCGTCGGGATCGCCTTTGACGATGGCCATGTTCAATAAATCCCCGTGAGGTGGCGCTGTGCCGTTGCGAACGTAGCCGGGCTGGGTAAACGCCTCGACGTGATCGCGGCAGCGTCCACCGAGCAACTCGTACACGGGGACTCCGAGCGCCTGCCCCTTGATGTCCCAGAGCGCGATATCAATGCCCGAGATGACCGAACCGATCAGCCGGTCGCCGGGGTAGAACCCGCCGCGGAACATCCGTTGCCAGAGATACTCGATCCGCATCGGGTCTTCGCCGATGAGCCACTGCTTGAGATGCTCGACTGCGCCCGCGATTGCTTTCCAGCGACGCTGCAACCCGGCCTCGCCAATGCCGGTGATGCCCGCGTCGGTTTCGACAATAATCGGCACGAGCGTTCGGCCCGGGGTCTGTACGGGGATGCATTCGATGTTGGCAATTTTCATTGGATAGTTTGAACAGGAGGAGCCGGAGAGAACAGAGATGTCTGATTTTCTACTGGTTCACGCCAGGGATGATCAGCCGCGAGACGCCGTCAGTCAGTTTCATCACGTTGAAATTGATCAGCAGTCCCAATGGAACATCCAGAAGCTTCATGTAGCTGAGCAACTGCGCCTTGTGGATCGGCAAGATGTGTTCGACCGCCTTGACTTCGACCAAAACGCATCCTTCCACGAGGATATCGAAGCGCAATGGCTCCTCTTTCGCGAAGCCCTTGTACTGGATAAGGACTGTCTTTTGAGTCGCAGTGTCGAGGTGAAGCCACTCCAGTTTCTTCAAGAGACACCATTCGTAGATGGATTCCAACAGGCCCGGACCCTTGTCACGATGAACCTCAATCGCCGCCGCGATGATGTGCTCGGTCAGCGAGTTCGCTCTTTCGAAATGACGATGCATAGTCTTGTCTTCCCCCGTTATCTCGGTTCTCTCCTGTTCAAGCAAATCCGTATCTTCGGATTCTCGTACACGGCTGGATTGAGGACCGATGCCGGTCGCTCCCCACGCAACACTGCCACTGCGTTCTCCATCGCGCAACGGAAGACGGCGCTCGCGCCTTCGATGGCACGGTTGCCGAGATGCGGTGTGCAGAGAAAGTTCGACAGCTTCAACAACGGACAGTCCTTCCGCTGGGGTGGATCGTCCATGGCGGCGCCGGCGATCGTGCGCTGTGACAACGCCTCGGTCAGCGCGACCTCGTCCACCAACGCGTCGCGCGCGGCGTTGATCAAAAACGCTGTCGGCTTCATCAGACCCAACTCCCGCTTGCCAATCATGCCTCGGGTCTGGGCGTTGAGCGACGTGTGCAAGGAAACAAAATCCGAGCGCCGCAGCAAGTCATCGAGCGCAACCACCTCGATCTGGTGTTCGCGGATAAACTCGCGGTCCGGCCGCGGCGTCGCGGCAAGGAGTTTCATCCCGAACCCGGTCGCCCGACGCGCCACCGCCTTGCCGATGTTGCCGAGACCCACAATGCCCAGCGTCTTCCCCCAGAGCGAGCGTCCCATCCCGCGCTCGTATCCGCCGGTGCGCAACAGCTGCGCGTGATAGGAAACCTGCCGGGCCACATCTATCATCAGCCCGAGCGTCAGTTCCGCGACAACCTCGATGCCCTCCCGGGCGGGTGCGTTGGTGACGACGATCCCGTTGCGCGTTGCTGCGTCCACGTCGAGCCAATCGTGCCCGATGGCCGCGATGGAGAGTATTTTGAGGTTGCGATGTTGTTCCATCTGTTCGGCGAGGGGCAACGAGCGAATCGCCGCGGGCAAGATCAACGCGTCCGCGCCTGCCAGCACCGAGTCCACCTGTTGCGGCTGGAGATTCCGCACCGCCTCGTCGGCGACGAGTTCTACGCCGAGCGTGGCGATCCATTCGCGATGCAGATGCAGCGCATCGAGACAAGTCGGATTGAGCAGAACGATGCGTGGGCTCGCGCTCAAGCCGCCACCTCGGTCTGGATTTCGATGAAGCCGAGCAGATAGGCCGTTTCCTTGACGGGCTTCCCCTCGGCCAGCAACCCGGCCGCGTGTTCCATTTTCAGGCGGTGGAAATACGAAGCGGGCGATTCGCCCAGCTTCTGCAGGAACAGATGCTCGAGGGTGTCCGACGACACCTGCAGGTAGTCGCACAGCGTCGTGACGGGCCGGCGCGCGGAAAGGTTCTCCCGCATCCAACGGATCGCGAGCGCAAGCTGTTCAGACGCCGAGCGGGCCCGAGACTTGGGCTGCTTGTTGCGCGCCAACAGACTATCCAGTTCCAGGTGCAACCGTTCCAAGGCCAGCGGGGTGCAGTCATCAGGAAATGAAACCTCCCGGCGGCTCGTGGCGTGGATGCGCTCGATTTCACGAAGACTGGTGGGATTGAGTCTGCATCGCACGAGTCCGTCGGCGGCGGGGAGGCAACCGGGGCCGCGCGGCGGGGACTGCCAGATCCAGATGAGCATTTCGGCGCGGCGTTCAGGCTGGTCCGTCCATCCGTGAGCGCAGCCTCGACCGAAGATGAATGCATCCCCCGTGCTCGCCTGCAAGGTTTCTCCCTTGAGAATCAGGGTCGGGGAACCTTCCTTGACCATCTCGTAGGACCAGCCCTTCGAGCACTTGAACGGCCCCGGCAGGATGCTGTAGAAGCGAGAGCCCCAGCCGAGATACGTCAGATCGTACCGGGCCGACGGTGACGCAAACCAGCGCGAACGTCGCGGGCTCGGCTTGTTGCGGATCTTGGCGAACGTGGATGGCATTGGAGGTCAGAGAGTTCGTCCGCTCCGTGCCACGGTTGCGCGGGCCACGAACCTAGCCGAAATGGAGACACCGCGAAACCACCCGACCCCGGGTGTCGGCATGACGGTGATGTTTGCGCAACTCAAATTCACCACGGCGGGCAATGATACCGAAAAGGACGGGAACTTCAAAGTTTTGTACGATCGCCGCCCAAGAAAGCGTCTTGAGTGACCCGTGCGAACTCGGCCAGGTGTTCACGCATCATGGCCTCTTTTCACCGAACACCGAATCGCGGCCTTCCACGCCCACACTCCAGGGCTTGACTCCCCGTGACAACGCGCCGAGGTCGGGCTGCGCTTTGTCCATCGCGCGCAACGGGTCGGGCCAGTCGGAAGGCAGCGCGACACCGGCATTGATCGCCGGACTGCTCTCCTGGAGCCGCAGATCACATGCGACTCGGCCGTCTTCGACGAACCTGGCAAACTTGGGATCGGCGAATCGGTCGTTCGCGCTCCAACCGGGCGGATACTGTTTCTTGCTCGCCTCGAACTTCGGGTCCTTGCGGAATGCCGCGGCGAAATCACCCTTGTATGCGGGGCCTTCCTTCACGCTCCACAACAGGTTGCCGTCGGCCTGAAAATCATCGGTAGCTTCCACGGCGAAGTAGTTCAAGCCGGGCATGGCTTCAGCCTGGACGAAGATGTTGTTGAACACCCGGCGTTGCGTGCGAGCGATGTGACCGGCCCAGCCCGCCGCATAAAAGCCTCGCGCTTCCCCGTGCGACTGGGAAATCACGGTGTTGTGGTAGAAGCGAATCGGTTCCCAGGTCGGGCTGCCGTGATCGCCGCACAACCAGCCGGCGGCGGGAAACTGCGGTTGGCCGGTAGCCGTGGAAAGGTAGAGCGGATCATCGGGGGAACTCGGCCAGCCATAGAAAACCGGCCGCCGCATATCAATCACGTTGCGGTAGATGGAAACGCCGGTGCCGGGAGGGAAACTGCCGTAGAAGGCGAAGATGTGCAGGCAGCGGGAAAGGCGATTCTGGTAAATTTGGATATCGCCTCCCCCACCCATCGAAGTCAGATAGATGCCGTCGTCGTTGAAATGATCCACGATGTTATGGTGGAACTTCATGCCTTGGACCGGCCCGAGGAACGGCCCATCGTGGCCATCGGTGAGTTCACAGTATGCGATCTCGAAATCGCTGCATCCCTCCCGGATGCTGAGCAGATACGCCGGTGAGCCCCGGTACTTGAGATGCCCGCGGCCCGACCAAGGCGCGGCGATGCTGCGCAGCGCGGAATTTACGAGCCGCAGCCCACGCGACTCCTTGATCATCAAGACGTGGGAGCCGCCGTAGGCAGTCAGTCCATCAAACTCGATCGCCTCCGTCTTGGAAACGGTAGTCGTGGCCGGGCGGCTACCGCGAACCACCAGATCCTGAAGCCGGAGATGCTTGGACCCTTCGATTTGGAGCGTCGTGTTGGTGCCACAGACTATGAGCGGTAGTTTGCGCGGGTCGGTTTCGCCGCGATACACGTCGTCGCCGAGGATTTTCAGCGTGTGATGAGCAAGCCGCGCATGGATGCGCCCTGTCTTGGCGTCGCCCCACAAACCCGGTCCGCAGTAGATGCCGGTCTCGGCCTCCATCTTGTTGTTGATCGTCCAGAATTCATTCGTGCACCGCAGATCGACGCGGTTGCGATGGCCGTGCAACGGCACCATCGAATCGCCGAAGTTGCCGAGGACGATTCCATCCAGCCCCGGATATGGTTTCGTGGAACGAAACTCCCCCGGACTGTCGCTCACGGGTTCCCAGGCCGGGGCCGGACTTTCCGCAAATTCACGAAAGCCGCCATCGAGAATTGCGAGTTCGCGCGGATAGGAACAGATCGTGATCGGTTTCTGCGCCGTGCCCGAGACTGCCACGGTCACGTGTTCGTAATACGTTCCGCCGCGCAGATACAGCGTATCACCTGGCCGGAGGCGCGTCACCGCGTACGCGATGGTTTTCCACGGCTTCGATTTCGATCCCGGGTTCTGGTCGTCGCCACGAGCCGCGTCCGCGAAATACGCGGGGCCTTTGTTCAGCGCGCGCGCGCGAGGCTTGGGCAGATCGCGCATGGGCGGGTGACTGCGATAGGTCGCGGTGCCGCCTGCCTCCGCTCGAAGCGGTGAGAAGGAGAACAGGTGCAAAAGCACCACGCCGATCCCGATCAACCTGGTAATTTGACCAAGCGGTTTCAACTCAGATGAGCGTAACTTGGCGAACAACCGCGAACAAGGGACTCCGACTAGCACATTTCCTCTCTCGGCATAATTGCTACGTCGCTCGGTCCTGGGGTCATGGCGCGATGAAAACGAGAATGCCGGCGACGAGAGATTCGGCTGTCGGCATCAGGGCGTGTCCACGGAGAAGTAGGCCGGCCCCACATTCCACCAGTCAGTCCCAAACGCGGGATGTTTGACCGACAACCACTCAACGGGCAGATCGGCGAAAAGGACGTTCATCCCCTGGTTGTGGCCAAACCAACCCCGCCCCGGCGTCACGAAGGCGTGGACCGGCGGCAGGCGGTGGTAGTTCATCAGGGAAGCGGAACCCGCGCTGAGATCGTATTCCTGTTTCGCCGCGTACTCGAACATCAGAATCTTGCGGAACGGAGAACGAAAGCTCGGAATCGTCGGCTGAGGAGACGTTGACAGCCAGAACTCGGCAACCCCGTTGTACTCGGGATAGCCGCCGCTGTAGGGAGGTTGATTCGAGTAAGGATTCGGATTGCTCGGGCAGTCGTCAACGCGCGAATACATCTCGGAAAGTGTCGCACCCGCCGGCCGTTTGACCAGGTAGGCGTCAATCAACCCCTGCCAGTAGGACTGCCCACTCATGGGGCAGAGGTAATCGCTGTTGTCGTCGGCGTACAACGCGAAGGCTGCCCCGATCTGGCGCAGGTTGTTCAGGCAATGGGCCGCCTTGGCTTTCTCTCTGGCGCCCTTGAGCGCCGGCAGGAGGAGTGAGGCGAGGATCGCGATGATGGCGATGACCACCAAAAGCTCGATCAGGGTAAACCCGTTCTTGCTTCGAGAGATCAACACCTTGCCGGGCAAGAGTCCGCGGCGCTGCCAGCCCAACATCATGGCAATTCAGTACCCCTTGCTGTGGCCTGCATAAAGCAAAATGACATAGCTGTTTTTTGCGGCAGACAAGCTTTGCTATGCACTTGCAGTTGGAATGATTCGCCAGGTGGCTTATCATCGAAGCGCATGGCGATGAAAACACTCCCACTCGTGGATGAGCGGATCGTCGAGGACACGTTCCTTTTGCGCCGTGCCATCGAGAAGCCCTCCCTGAAGCAAGAAGCCCCCGTGATCGCGCCCGGGCAGACTTACGGTGCGATCTGCCGGGAGGACGGCGGCGCGTTGCGGATGTTCTACACCGTGTATGAAAAAATGGTGAAGCGCGATGGAGGAACCGGTGGTGGTTGCTGGCTCCACATGGCGCGGTCCGCCGATGGACTCCACTGGGAGCAGCCCAACCTCGACATCTTCCCCAAGGACGGCAGCACCGCGAACAACGTCGTCCTCGGCCCCTACGCGTGCGACACGGAAGGGCGCGTGCTGGCCGGTCATCTCGGGCCGAATGGTTTCTGTGTTCTCGATGCCGAGCGCGAGAAACTTCCCCACGTCCGCGGACGCGACACGGCGATCTACCTTGCCAACCTGGATGAAAGCGTGCGCGGCATTTGCATCGCGCACAGCGACGAGCACACCGGAAGTGGCCGAGAACGTCGTGGTGACGCCCGGCGCGCCCGGCAGCCGGATGAACTTCGTGAATTGGGATGATGCCCGTGGCGCCACCGGCTACCGGTTGGTCGCGCAGGTTGCTGCCGGCAACGCGCTTGCCGAGCATCTGACGCAGGCCAGCGAGTCTGCCTTGAACGGCAATCTGCCCGTGGGTACGCAACTCAACATCATCATCACCGCGCGCGACGCCCCGGGGGGCGAGAGTCAGCCCGCCGCGCCCGTCGCCGCGACTGTGCCGTAAGTGTGGCCGCGCTTGTGGGAAGCGCGTTCGTGGTTCAACAACGAGGCGCTCCGATTTCGCTCGGAGCGCCTTTTCATCTCGATTGCCCAGGTCCCTCCCACCCTGCCTTCTCCCGCAAGGGGAGGAAAAGGTGAGGCGTGCAGTTGGCTCGTTTTACATGGCCGGCCAATCAGCCGAAGACCACGCTAATGCGTGGCCGTTCGTCCTTGCCCGGTGCGTGCAAGAACGGCTGCTTCGAACAGATCACTTCCTGCCGAATTGCCTTCTCAAGCAGCGCCCGCCTGCTACGATTCTGGCATGCTGGCACAGGTGAGGTCCCGCCGGATCGGGACATTATCCGAAATCACGCTGATTCTGCTCTTGCCCATGGTTGTTGACGCACAGGAGATTTCGCTGAAAATCGTCCGCCCGACCCCGGGCGAAAATCTGACCATCACCCACGGCTCGACGTTTGTCATCGGCACCGTCTCGCCACCCCAAGCGACAGTGGTCGTCAATGGCACAAAGGCCGACGTGTCCGACGATGGGGCGTTTCTCGCATTCGCGCCGGTCAAGCTGCTGTCCAAACCACAGTCCCTCAAGATGGCCGAGGGAAAACAGAAACGCGTGGATGCGGTGTTCGATTTGGTGGCGCGCGCTGAGGGGAAGGAATCGCGGAAACGGATCCTCGTGGCCACGCCGGTCGTGCACAAGGTTGCCGAGCCGGCCCTCAAACCCTTCGCCAGACCCATTCCCTACCGGGTTCGGGAGGAACAAGTCCTCTCCCGGACCGCGAATACCAACTGGGGCTTGCTTTACCTTCCTGTCGGCGCCGCCGTGGCAGCCAACGCGCGCAAGGGCGACCAGGTGCGCCTGCAATTGCCCGAAACGCAGGAGACGTGGGTCGCAGAAACCACTCTCCAGCGCGCGGATTCAATGCCCGCGATTGCCTTCGAGCCGCTGAACCGGGTCAGTTCGGGCGAAACGCGCTTCCCGCTCACGGCACTCGCGCCGTATTCGATCGAGGCGCTCCCGTCCGCATCGAAACTCCGGCTGACGATTTATTCTCCCGATTCTGCGCGTGCGGCGGACGTGCCGTGCAATGGAAATCTGTGGGGTTTTACGACGCGCGTCGAGCAAAGGACGATCATCTTAACGCAACGATGGCCTTCAAACCCCAAGCCGGGACTGCGCGACAAGATCATCTGCCTCGACCCCGGTCACAATCCCGACACGGGGGCGGTCGGGCCGCGCGGGTTGGCCGAGAAGGTCGTCAATCTGAAGGTCGGATTGGCCCTGGAGAAGTTGCTCGCGAACGCAGGGGCGAAGGTCGTGTTTACCCATCGCGACGAACCCTTGCCGTTGCTGCAGCGTCGACCGGCAGCGCTCAAGCTCAACCCGGACATCTTCGTGAGTCTGCACAACAACTCCGTACCCGACGGCACCGATCCGCGGACGAACTTCGGCACGAGCACGTTCTATTATCACCCGCACTCGAAGCCGCTCGCGGACGCCGTGCAGGCGGCGATGTTGAAAGCGCTCGGTTGGCCCGACCAGAAGGTGAACCAGAAAAGTCTGGCGGTGTGTCGGATCAGCGAGTTTCCGGCGATTCTGGTTGAGCCGGCGTACATCATCCTGCCCGACCAGGAAAAGTTTTTGCTGAGCCAGGCGGGCCAGCAGAAGATCGCGCAATCTGTGTTCGAGGGCATTCGAAGTTTCTTTGAAAGCAGTAATTGAGGAACAACAGCGAACCGATTAGGATGCAAATGTAGTCATTGAGAAAGGAAGCCATGGCGAAAACCAAAACGAAAGAACTTACCGGCCCGCAAGCGGTATCGAAGAAGGCCGCGGTCCATCGCATTGATGGTGTCGCGACCGAGGTCTTTACGGACATCCAACGCACGCGCAAACCTGAGATGAGCTTTCCCATCCGGGCGCTTTCAAACGTGAAATACGATCCGAAGAAGGGATTCTTCGAGATGATCGGAAAGCGGGCGACGCGCACGCTCACCTACAACACCGTAAAAACGTTCGCGCAATCGGTGCGGCTGCTCGCGGTCACGAAGAACGATCTGCTCCTCAAAAACGACATCGCAGGGAAACGCGAGGTCTATTACAACGCCAAAAGCTGGGGCGAGTGCCGGTTCGACGAGCAGCCCGAGAGCGACGCGTTGCTCGACGACATGGAGGCGATGCTCGACGTCAATCGCGAACAACTCGGTTACATCCCCGAAGAGCGCGGCGGCGAAGTGACGGGACCGCTGACGGTGATTGATCTTGATCCCGAATCCGGAGACGAAATCCCGATCAACTGCGCCCGGCTCGGTACCGGTGCATGGAGCATCCCGTCGCAGGTCGAGCATCTGCGTTTCCAGACCAAGGCGAAGTTCATCCTCGCGGTCGAAACCTCATCGCTCTTCCAACGTCTCGTCCATCATCGCTACTGGGAGACTGCGAACTGCATCCTCATTTCGATGAGCGGTGTGCCGACCCGCGCCTGCCGCCGCTTTATTCGCCGGCTCGCCGATGACCAGCATCTGCCTGTGCTCGCCTTCACCGACGGCGACCCGTACGGCTACGGCAACATCTACCGGACGCTCAAAGTCGGCAGCGGCCAGTCGGCGCACATCAACAAGTTCTTCTGCGTGCCGCAGGCGCAGTACCTCGGCGTCACGCCGCAGGACATCATTGATTACGACTTGGAAGACGCCACGCACCCGCTCGAGGATGTGGACATCAAGCGCGCCAACGACCTGCTCAAGAACGATCCGTTCATCAAGCACCACAAGCCGTGGCAGGACGCGATCGCGCAGATGCTCAAGATGGGTGTGCGCATCGAGCAACAGGCTTTCGCCAAGCACGGCTTGAACTACGTCCTCGAAGACTACCTGCCCGAGAAGCTGAAGAAAAAGACGTTCCTGCCGTAAGCGACCCAGCCGCGAGCGTGCGAGTGGCGATCTTCCATCCACTCGCTCACGCTCGCGGCTACGATCTTGTATCGAACGCTGCTAACGAGGCTGCGGCTGCCCCCCCGGCGGCTTCGGGCCAACGGGCCCGCCCGGCATCGGTGCGCGCGGACGCTGGCGCAGTTCTCGCAACTGCTCCTGCTGTTCAGTGGTGAGCTTGTTCTTGATCCGCAGGGCGAGCGTCAGGTGCGTGCGCTTGATTTCGTTCTCCAGGTTGAGGAGCTTATCGAGCACCGAGAGAACTTGCTTCTCGTCGGGGCGGTCCTGTTTCACCAGGGAAGTCAACGTCTCCTGCTCCCCTTGAAGCTGCCACTGCAAGTCGGTGAACTTCGCCTGGGTCTTGCCGATCTCCTCGCGAATGAACTTCGATTGCTCCTCCGTGAGCCCGATCTTCTTCTGGTTCTGCATCAACAACTCCGGCGGGAAAAAATTCTCCGCCAGCGGATCGGGCTGCGATGGTTGGCCTTGCGGCGGACCCATCTGGCCGCGTGGTTGACCCATCGGTCCCGGCGGCTGACCCGGCTGACCGGGTCCGCGCTGCTGTTGCCCCGGCCCTCCCGGGGGCGGCCCGGGTGGCGGCTGCTCTTCCTGTGCGCGAAGCGCGCTGGTAGTGAGGAACATTGCTGCGATGACTGCGAATCCGATTCGTTTCATGACTTTTCCTTTCGGTTCATTCGTTGACTTCGGAGACTTCCGAAACGTTCTGCATCCACGAACGATCCAGGCTGGGCGAGTTGCGCCACAGATCGGAGCCGGGGGTGTCGAGCAGGAATGCGGTGGGCGATTGCCAGTCCCAGATCGTGACCGATGCGATCTCGATCGTGGCGGGTTGATGGCGGTTGGAGTAAAACCAGACCGTACCGGCCACGACGAGCGCACCGACCACAGCAGCCACAGCGACCGCGCCAATCCATTGCGGACGACCTCGCATCGCTTCGCCGCGCTCCGTCGCCGCCCGCCAGGTCGAGGCAAACGATGGCGCGGAGCGCTCATCGCCTGCCCGCAACTCACGGAAGAACCGCCGGACTTTCTCGTCGTTGTGTTGTTCGTTCATCGAATTCGCCTGCTTCGTTCAACCATTCCCGCAGCCGTTGTTTCCCTCGCTCGTAATGCGTCCGCGCCGACCCGAGTGAGACGCCCATGATCTGGGACGCCTGCTCGATTGTCAGCGAGTGATAGAACACGAGTTCCAGCACCTGCTGTTGTCGCCGTGGCAGCGCCGCGAGCGCGCGTTGAAACAACGCCTCCATCTCCGACCGCTCGATGGCCACATCGCCTGACTCTGACTCTGGTCCTCTCGCCGCGTCGCGTTCGTACTCCAGGAGCAACAACCGACGCAGCGCTCTTTTCCGCTGCGCGTCTCTGGCCGTCAGACGGATCACTGCGAACAACCATGTCTTGACCTCGGCGCGACCATCGTAGCGGGCCTTGCCCGCCAGGATCTTCCAATAGACCGTTTGCAGAACATCCTCCGCCTCCTGCGGGTCGCGCGCGCAACACGCCAGCGCCCAGCCATAACTGGCCGCGTGCAGTCGCTCCAACTCCGCGCGCAACTCTGTCTCGTCCATCGGCCCGCTCGGAAGCGGTGGTTTCGTTTGTTCGCTCACTTGGTCGTTTGAGCCGTGCAATCATATGACAGGCACGGCAACTTCTTGAGAATCATCGTAGCACACAAGGGACAGACGGTGCAGCGTTCTTGTGACTGGAGTTGCCTGTTTCAGTCGGTCACGGTATAGCTTCAAGCGAGAACGCACCCGGTCAACCTTGTGAAGCCAGCAGACATTCGTGCTTTCGTCGGCAGCGCGCTCGCGTTGTTCAGCATCACCGCAGCCGCCCCATCTCCCATTCGCAAACCCGCCGTTTATTTCTGCGATTTCTACGCCAACTACTACGACTCGAAGGTGACGCGGGAACTGCTCGATGCGGGGTTCGAGGTCGGAAAGAACCGGCCCGATCCCAATTTCCGCTGGAGGCTGACCTGGGACACGATGAAGCAGTTCAACGTCATCGTCATGGTCGGCGTGCCGAGCGACTTTTCGCAGGCACACGCCAACCTGCTGAATCGCTTTCTCGGCGAAGGCGGCGGGTTGCTCGTGTTGCCGATCGCGGGCAACGACATCAAGTGAAGTTCGTCGCGCGCGTACTTCGAGCAAACGCTCGGTCTGAAAGTGTTCGTCGAGCAGATCAAGAATCCGGGCAAGACGTTTCCTTACAATGCAGCCAGTGGTCGGATCGCCTACCCGATCGCGTGGACGGACGCCATCGCCGCGTCGCCCATCACCACGGGCGTGAAGAACCTCTGGTATCCCGTGGACCGCGATTCGTTCTGGTACAACACCACACCGCTTGAACTGACCGCGGAGTGGACGCCACTGGTGAAAACCGGGCCGGGCGCAAAGACGGTGGTCACCGGGGAGGATTACGTGCACGGCGTCAATGAAGAGACGCCGCGGTTCAGTCCCGAAAAGGGACGCGAGGGCGATTTCCCGATCGTTGGGACGCGCCAACTCGGCAACGGTCGCGTGACGCAACGGGATTTTGGCGCGGGCGATGGGTTCGAGCAGGTCCACCGGGTTGCCGCGGAACGCGCGCAGCCCGGCTTCGTCCGCCAGATTGTAAAACCGGATGGCGTCAGCGACTTGCGGTTTCGATGCCGGCCAGTTCAACGGCCAACTTTTCGGCATCTTCATCCGCGATGGAGCAAAGGTATTCGACGATGAATCGAGCATCCAGAAATACCTGGAGGTGCAGGGACAGATTCTGCGCGTTGCGCCGGTCGCGTTGGAGTTGATGGACGACGTGAAACAACTCCCGCGACCGTTCGAGAAGGGCGCGGCCTGCATGACGTACCCGGCACCGCTGAACGGATTGCACGACCAACTCAACAAACTCGGCGAATACGGTTACAGCGGCCCGTCCTCGCCGATCTCGGTGAGCAAAAGGCCGATCGTCAAGCAATGGGACGCGATCGGCAGCGTTGGTTACATTGCTCCCCGCTGGCAGACCGGGCCAAAGGAATCGGATTTCTACTTTGCCCCGAACTACCGGCTGCGGCTGCGGCTCGACGTCGAATCCGATGCCGGCCTGCGCGATCCCGCACGACAAGCCGGTCGAGATTACCGGCCCGCTTCCGTCCGGCAGCCTCGTTGCGATACGACTCCACGGTAGCGGCGACCCGAACGCCGCGCAGGCGGCCACGGCGATCATTCACGGCGAAGGGCTTCATTATTATCTGCGTACTGATGCCACGGGACGCCATTTTCTCTTCCGTGTCGGCTGGCAGGAAAACGGGAAGACCGTCCCGCCGGGGACGCGTCGCGAATGCCGGAGGTTCATCGTCTGCAACCCGGCCGTCTTTCGCTCGGAGCATTTCGTTCTGTACTACAAGATTGATACGGAATTTACCGGCCCCGAGGCGGGCTTCAGCGTCGCGCAACTCGACCACTTTGAAAAGGGCGATTGGTTTCGCGTCCAGCGGGGCACGGTCGAGGACAAGATGCTGCCGCTTGGGATTCGCGCCGATGGTTACACGGCATCGGTGACGATTCCCGAGGTGGCGTTCCCGATCAATAGCATGCCGGTCGCGGTTTCGGGACTGAACCCGAACTGGACCGTGTACTACTGTGAACCCAAAGAGAATCTACGGCGTCCCGTCGCCGTGGACGAGCAAGGCGTCGCGCGCGTGCAGTACGACCGCAGGAAAAAGGATGTGACGATCTGGGTGGGGCATCCGGTGGTGTGCGACAAGCCGGAGATACGCTTCGACCTGATTGATCGCGGCGAGGGCCGGTGGATTATCGAGGCAAACAATCCAACGGACAAGGCTGTGACGGCTGCGTTCCGAGCAACCGACTGCCCGTTTGTGAAGTTCGCTCCGTTCGAGGCCAGGATCGCAGCCGGCGGACATTATCGAAAGGAGTTGCCGTGAGCACCAGCCAACGCAAGCTGAAGCTTGTACTCCGAACGTTAGCTATCGTTTGGAGTTCAAGCTTCAGCTTGGTCTCTTCTGCCGTTGCCGGTGAGACTCCCGAAAAACTCACCAACTCCATCGGTCTCGAACTCCTCCGCGTCCGTGCGGGGACGTTCCTCTACGGCGCGCCGGAGAAAACCACGCGTCCCAACCTCTGGCATCCGCGTTTCCAGGTGAAGATCACGCTCACCAACGATTTCCACCTCGGCGCGGTCGAGGTCACGCAAGCTCAGTTCAAGTAGATCATGGGCAACAACCCGAGCCAGTTCCGCGGCAACGACCTCCCCGTCGAATCCGTCACATGGCACGAAGCGGTCGAGTTCTGCCGGAAACTCTCCGAGTTGCCTGCGGAGAAGGCTGCCGGCCGCGTCTATTCGCTGCCGACCTCTGCCGAGTGGGAGTACGCCTGCCGGGCAGGGAGCGCCGATGTCTTTCCCTGGGGGGAACGAAGACGAAACGAAACTCGGCGAGTACGCGTGGTGTCTCGACCGTTACGGCACGCCCGCGAGGCAGACGCATCCCGTCGGCACAAAGCGCGCGAACGCGTGGGGCTTCCACGACATGCTCGGTAACGTCTGGGAATGGTGCGCCGACGGTGCGTGGGAGGGCGCATTCCAGTTCGGCACCTACAGCGCCAACCCAAAGGGGCTCGTCAACCCGTCTGTGCCCGGCGGGAAAGCTCACAGCGTCGTCATCCGCGGTGGCGGCTGGAACAGCGATTTCCGCGCGGCCAATTGCTGGCTCGTCTATCGCCAGCGTCCGCTTGCCCGCGACAACCACACCGGCTTCCGCGTGAACTGCGTTCTGGTGCACGAAACGCCTGCACGATAACCTACCACCATGAAACAGTTCACCGAAATCCACTACTACCCCAACCTCATCCCTCTCGACGGCTCGCGGGAGAGTGCCGAGTCGTTCATGAAAACCGTGGCGAATGCCGGCTTCACCCACGCGCAGATCAATCACCTGCCGGACCTGATTCATCCCGAGGCGATCAGCAATCCCGACAACATCTACCTCTGGTTCACCAACCTCGGCCCGTCACTGGATTTGTTCGTGAGCAGCGATCTGTCGTTCGGCATTTACCCTGAGATCTACCTCGAACGAAACCGGCAGGTGTTGTTGCGGTGCGCGGACGCAGCGCGGCGTCATGGGCTCAAGCCGGTGCTCTACCTCTGCGAGCCAAAGTTCGTGCCCGAACGATTCTTTGCCCGGCATCCCCAACTCCGCGGGCCGCGCGTGGACAACCCGACGTGCAGCAAGACGCCGTTGTTCGCGTTGTGCGTGGACCGCAAAGAGGTGCTGGCGCACTACGCGCAGTTGATGGGGAAAATGATGGAACTCGTGTCCGATCTCGCCGCCGTGACGATCTTCACGAGCGACAGCGGTTCGGGGTT
>CAZOTB010000005.1:0-78331 GCA_964582645.1 uncultured Verrucomicrobiota bacterium
AGAAACTCCATCGCCGCCAGTGGCGTGGCGACACGCCCGCGTATCTCGACACGCCGGAGATTGTGCAGTTTAACTGATCCCGCCGCGGTTTGCCGAAGAATGTCCGAACCAGGAAAACCGAATGTGGGAGGCGCCCCGGCGCGCCGACCGCTCTGGGTTGCTCGATTTGTGATCCGATCGGATCAAAAATCGAGTAGGTCTTCGGTCGGCGCGCGGAGGTGTCTCCCACATTGGCTGATCCTGCTTTTCACGCTCTCGATTGCCGTCGTCCGCGCTGGCGGATCGAACTCAGCTTGCATCCACCTCTCGCCAGAAGCCCCGGCCGCCGTGCGCTCGGCAGCGGATGAACTCGCGAGTTGGTTCAAGAAAGCGTCCAGCGCCGAACTGCCCGTCACCACCAACGCCTTCACCGGCCACGGCGTGTACCTGACCGTCGCATCGCAAGACCAAGTCCAGAAGGCCCCGGCCAAACTCGCCAAACTCGGGCCCGAGGGGATCTACGTCCGCGCGACCACGAGTAACCTCTACCTCGTCGCCAACTCCGAACTCGCCATCAGTGAGGGCGTGTACGTGTACCTGGAAAAGCTCGGCTTCCGCTGGTTTCTTCCGAACGAGGCCTGGCACATCGTCCCGCAGACAACCAACTTGTTCGTGGAGACTGAGATTCTCATCCGGCCCGACTAGGAATCCCGCCGCATCTTCATGGGCTACGGCACGCGCTCGGAGCGGGGCGACGCGGATCTGAAGAACTGGGATCGTTACAACCGCATGGGCGGCGCGTTTCGCGCAGCGACCGGGCACGCCTACCCCGCCATCATCAATCGCAACAAGGCCGAGTTCGAACAACACCCCGAGTACTTCGCGATTCTCGCCGACGGCCAGCGCGATACGAATCGCGTGTACCAAGCGCGGAAGTTCTGCGTCTCAAACCAAGGACTCATCCAACTCTGCATCGCCGATGCGTTCCGCCAGTTCGAAGCGTCGAAGGAGACGATGATGGTATCGCTCGATCCGTCCGACAGCCCCGGCTCGTGTGAGTGCGATGACTGCAAGAAACTCGGCACCATTTCCGATCGCGTCTTCCATCTCGCCAACCGCGTCGCCAAAGCCGTCGGCGAGAAGTACCCGGGCAAGTGGGTGGGTTTGTACGCGTATTCGTCGCACCAGTTGCCGACGAACCTCAAGCTCGAACCCAACCTCTACGTGATGGTGGCGACGGCGTTCAACTCGATTCCGTTCACCACCGACGAACTCATCGAGCAATGGGGCAAACGCGTCACCAGGCTCGGCATCCGCGAATACTACGGCGTGATGGCGTGGGAGATGGACATGCCGGGGCGTCCCCGCGGGGCGCGCATCGCGTATCTGAAGAAATCCATCCCGCATTTCCACAAGCTCGGTGCGAACGCCATCACCGCCGAAGCCACTCCCGGCATGATCAACTGCGGACTCGGCCATTACCTCGCGGCGAAGCTGATGTGGGACACGAAAGCCGATGTCGCGGCGTTGACGGACGATTTCTTTGCGAAGTGCTTCGGCAAGGCGCGCGCGCCCATCGAGGAACTCTTCCAGCGTTGGCAGAGCAACACCGAAGAGATGCCGGCCTCGCACGACCTCGCTGTGTGGCTCAAGCTCGCCGACAAGGGCGCGCAACTCGCCGGTGACGTCGTCACCCGGGAGCGCGTGGACCAGATCAAGATGTACCTGCATTACCTTGCGCTCTATCACGACTACCGCATCGCCGTGGACGAAAAGGAGGAACTCAAGGCGTTCGAGGAAATGATGCGGTACACGTGGCGCGTACGAGACCTCGGCGTGTGCGCCAGTGATCCGCTCGCCCGGCGTCTGGCGAACTCCAAAGCGCCGACGCCCGAGCACAAGTGGAACGCCCCGAACTGCGTCTGGCGCGACGAAACGCCGGTCACGCGCGAGGAGTTGGAGCAACTCGTCCGCGCCGACCTCGCCCGCTACAAGGAGATCGAAGGCGTGAAGACGGTCGCGTACTCGAACACATTTCGTCCGCTTGACGCAAAGGAAGCCGCCGTGTTTACGAATTCGAAGTTGCGCGGTCCGCACGAGTTCGTGATCCAGATTCCCACCAACGGGGCGACGCTCCAGGTCGCCTCCGATTTCATCTATCGCCGGGGAGTCGCCACGACGGTGCGATTGTTCCCACTCGACGCACCTCCCGACGACGACGAGGAAACACCGATCTTCGAGCACAAACTCACCGGCGACCGCGCATTCCACGGCGTGCCGCTGAATGCGGTGAAGCCGGGAATCTATCGCATGACGATTGAGGACCGACGGAGCGGGTTCGTGCTTTGGCCCGGGGACGGCGTGCGGTTGACCATCCGCGCCGAGCCGGCAAGCAAAGTCTGGGCGACGGACCGGGCGGATTTCTATTGCTATGTGCCGAAGGAGACAACGAAGTTTATCGTGATTGGCAGCAGCGCGATGACCCTGCAAAAGCCGGACGGCGAGAAGATGGTGTTTCGCGGCAAGCAACCGTTGCGCGAAATCGCCGTCAAGCCGGGCGAGGAAGGCGTGTGGCAGATTCGCGACGTCACGGGGCGATTTCATTTGCGCGGCATTCCGCCATTCGTGGGCTACGCGCCGCAGCAGATGCTGATACCGGAGGTGGCGCGATGAAAACAGTGAGACGCAAGTTTGTGGTCGAGCGCTTCAGCGCGGTCTCGGGTTTGGCTGCCGCTGGGATTTCCCGGGTGAAGGGGGCGAGATCGTGCCGCAACGGAAAACTGTCACCGTGCCCAATCTCGACGTGACCTCCTGGCCCGATTTTGCCATCCGTCAGATCTGGCTGTCGGGCTGGATTCCGACGACGAAGGAGGAAGCTGCGATCCACGCCGATTGGTGCAGGAAGATCGGATTTAGCAGCGGTGAATTCTACCCAACGGTCGGCGACGGATTTCTTGCGCTGCCGCTCTCGCCGCACCAGTACTACGAGAAACATTCCGAGTTCTACGCGATGGACAAGTTCGGCAGCCGAAAACCGTGCATTCTCAAGCGAACGGGGCGGTTTGACGATCGCATGACGATGCTCTGTCTCTCGAACCCGGAGGTGTTCACTGAGTACGTGAAGAATCTACGCGCGCATTTCGCGGGCGAGAAGGCAATCCGCGCCATGGGACAGAACGGTGTGGGCATCAGCCCGCCGGATGGCGCGCCGTTTTGCTACTGCACGAACTGCATCCCCGCGAACCAGAACTTCGATTGTCCAGCGTACGTCCACGAGCGGATGCAGAGCGAAGAGTACTTCGGATTTTGCGCGAAGCTCGCCAAAGAGTTCCCGGACAAATGGATCAGCACGATGGCCTATTCGAACCGCGAGATGCCGCCGCAGGGCGTGAAGCTGTTGCCGAACATGTCGGTGAAGTACGCGCCGATCAGTTGCTGCGTGCTGCATCCGAACAACGACCCCGGCTGCTGGCGTCGGCAGGAGATGATGGCGATTCTCAAACAGTACGTTCGACAGACTCCGCACTTCCAGATTCGCGATTACAACCCCGGCTTCCTCACCGGCGTGTTTCTCCCCGAGCGCGACATGGCCAACATCGCCATCAACGTCCCCATCGACAGACAGGCGGGCGTCAGCGGCGTGGTCCGCGAACGACGCAAGGTTTTCATGCAGACATGGCTCAGCTATTACCTCACGGCGAAGCTGCTCTGGGATTCGAAGACCGATGTCGCTGCATTGAAGAAGGAGTTCTACGAATCGTTCTTCGGCCCCGAGGCGGGCCCGCACGTGCGGGCGTGGCGGGACGAATACGAGGATGCGCTCGGCAAAGCGACCGTCCACGTCCACGAAGATTGGCTCGTGAACCATATCGTGACGCCGACATTCGCGGCGAAGCTCCATCCACACGTCGAGGCTGCCGGTAAGACGCAGATGACCGAAGCGCAGCGAAAACGCTTCGATGCGTTCGCGCTGATCGCGGAACACGTCGAAGCCTACGCCGCGATGCACGAAGCCGACCGGATCACGGACTTCCCCAAAGCCGCTGCCGAAGCGCAACGAATGCTCGATCGCAAGAACAAGCTCAACACGATCTACTCATTTTTCTACACCTACGGCGAACGACGCGAGCAACGCCCGTCGTTCACTGCCGGCCACATCAACTACTACAACCGTCTTGTCGGGATGACCGGCGGCAAGGACGGCACACTCGTCGCGCCGCTGCCGCTCGAAACGAAGTTCGCGCGCGATCCGTTTGACGAAGGTGTGGTTGCCGAATGGTACGCGGCGTCATTCGACGACAGACGGTGGGGAACGAAGAACATCTTCTCTCTCTGGGAACAGCGGGACAAGCCCGAGGATGAAAAGGGTCACGACTGGGACGGTTACGGCTGGTATCGAACGACGGTCGAAGTGCCAAAGGAGTTCGCGGGAAAGCCCGTCCATCTCCTCCTCGGCGGTGTGATCAACGAAGGTTGGGTTTGGGTCAACGCTGAATATGCCGGTCACCGCGACCACGAACTATGGTGGGCGCGCAATCTCGATTGGGATCTCGATGTCACACCACTCCTGAAGCCGGGCAAGAACATCATCGCCATTCGCATCCACAACAACACCGACCTCGGCGGCCTCTACCGGCGCGGTTTCCTCTGGTCGCCGAATCCAACGCAGCCTCCGAAGGAACCACCGGCCTCAAGCCCCGACGACGAACCCGCCAACTGACGCCATCACCCTCTCCGCGTTATGCGCTTTCGGAAATTACACTTCACGATCGTGAGTCATAATTTCCAATCGCTCAACAGGGGAGGGAACTAGTCGCGCAGCAGACACGCTCGCAAGGCTTGTCGGATCTCCCGATGCAATTCATCCGCGCGCAATGCGGGAACATTCTTCGGCAACAACGCCTCGGGCAACAACGGATCGTCGCGCAACAAGCCGAGATACACACGACTTTCCCGATGCGCACGCTGGCCCAACGGTCCCGGCAATTCCGACGATCGCGCCTGTCGCAACCGCCGGGGAAAATCCTTGAACTCCGCCAGATACCGTTCGTAGCCCTTTGCCAGTTCGTCCAGCGACCACACCTTGGACGCAATCTCGACGTCATCCACCGGGCCGAGTTCCGCGCTCTCGAACAACAACACCCACTCCGTCAGCTTGGTTTCCGTCAGCAACCGCCGCCAGGCGGGGATGACCGGATCGGGCGTGATCCACACGCTTTTCTGGAGACATCCGAGCCGTTGCGCGCGAAGCTGGGCGCGAAACGCGTCGCGCGCCTTCCGAGCCACTTCTGGGAAATCGAACACCACCATGCGCCAGCGGCCGTCCCATTGGCGGCGGCGGAGTTCGGGCGACGGACGTCGTCGTTCGAGGAATTCCTCTCCCGCTTTTCCGAGGCGATAGAGCACCTCCTGGCCCTGTTCGATCTTCTCGAGGATGTGTTCCGCCTCCCATCGTTCGAACGCGCGATAGGCTTCCCGCATTTCGGTATAGCCACAATAGCGTGAGAGACGGTTCATGTTGGGCCGGCTGGCCAGAAACAGGAAATCTTCGAGAAAATCCAACATCTCCAACGCCACAAACGTGAGCCGGTGTTTCATTCTCATGTTCCCATCCTACTCGCGCCCGATGGGATGGGAAGGAAATTCTGACTCACGATCGTGAGTTAGAATTTCCGGTTGGCGCGGTAAAGGAGGAGCGATATCATGCGTGTGAAGGAGACTTCGAGTGAGAACACGCAGGGAATCCAACCAGAACAAACAGACGCCGAACCTCATCCTCATTTGCTCGGACCAGCTTCGTACGAACAGCATTGGCGCGTACGGCAGCGCGGTGTGCTGCACGCCGAACCTCGACCGTTTCGCCGCACAGGGGGTCACCTTGGATCGCTGTTTCGCGGAGAACCCGGTCTGCATGCCGTCGCGCGCGACGATGTTCACGGGACTCGAATCGCGTCACCACGGGGCCACCGGCAACAGCATCGCCCTGCCCCGTTCGTTTCCCACTCTCGCCGACGTGCTCAAGACTGCCGGCTACCGAACCGTGGCGGTCGGGAAACTGCACCTCACGCCGCAATCGCAAGGCATTCACGCAGCGCCCCATTATGGGTTCGACGAAACCGATTCCACGGAAGATAACCGCATTGGACCGTACTTGGACTGGGCGTTGCGGAATTTTCCTGAGCATGAAGGCTACCTGCTGGGCACGTTGTTCAACCTGCCGATGAATGACGACTACTGGCGTGGCAGGCGCGACCTGCGGAAGGAGTATCTGCAAGCGCGGGAGAAACACGTCGTGCCGCTGGAAATCAGCAAGACCTGCAACTGGGGCTTTGGCCATTTCTCGCCATTGCCCGAGGAAGCGCATCCAACTCGCTGGATCACCGATCGCGCTATCGCCCGGTTGACGGAGCACGACACCAATCGTCCTCTGCTGTTGTGGGTGGGCTACGTGGCGCCGCACAATCCGTTTGATCCGCCGAAGCGATTTCGCGAGAGGTACCAATGGGAGGATGTTGCGCTGCCGGTCGGGCTCGAACTGGATGAATCCAGACTACCTGTGTGCGTTGGCGGCGGACGCCGGTATTACAAGCAGTTCACCGAGCGGGACCACCGCGTGCTGCGCGCGCTGTACTACGGCTCGGTCACGTTTCTGGACGAACAAATCGGGCGGTTACTGGCCGAGATCGAACGGCGTTTCGACATGAACAACACGATCGTGATGTGTCTCGCGGACCATGGCGAGCATCTCGGTGATCACGGACTCTACGGCAAGAGTTGTTATCATTACGATGCCAGCATTCGCGTTCCATGCATCTGCCGCTGGGACGGCCATTGGCAGCGCGGCGCGCGCAGCCGGGGAATCGTCGAACTCACCGACCTGATGCCGACCTTGCTGGATGCTTGCAGCATTCCGAAACAGCCAACGATGGACGGCCGCTCCTTCGCGCCGCTTTTGCGTGGCGAAGCCACGGCCGGTGGCCGGGACCACGCCTTCATCGAAAGCTATGACGGTGGCCCCGAGGATCCGACTCCCGCCCCGTTCACGCACGCGAAAACCATCCGCACCGCTCGCTGGCGAGCGACGTTTTTTTCCGCCGGGCAGCCCGGGCGAACTCTACGATCTGGAGAATGATCCGCTTGAGTTGCGGAATTTGTGGTTTGATGCCGCCCACCAGGAACTAATCGCCGAGCACCGCGCCGTGTTGTCGAAACGGCTGGAGGGTGCCGTTCGGGAAGGCGGCTCTGGCTGACGTGTGAAGCCTGGCTTCAGCGCTTTGCTCGGAGGCCAATCAGAGTCATCGCGGCAATGATCAAGAGGCTGACGGACGGTTCGGGGATGATCAGACTGAGGTTATCAATCCGGTAGTCAACCTCCCCCGTGGTGGCGTGATTGAACGCGATCTCGTCGAATGTGAAGTACGGAGAAGTCGTGTCCGTGCCTGTGGCGGAGCCGATGACGGCACCGGCACTGTTCTTGATGGCGACGTAGAGGTCCACCTGGGAGGCTGCGCTGCGGGTGATCGTGAACAGGGCGCTGTACTTTTCGTTGTCGTTGATGTTGACCGAAATCGCCCCCGGGTCGGTGAGCGTGATGCCATCGCTGCCAGCGAGGATTTGGGCATTGCTCCCGTTCTCTTCGGAAAGGCTGATGCCGGCAGTACCGCCCGCGCCGAGGACCACCCGATACCCGCGATCGTTGTCGGATGCGGTCTGGTTGTCCGCTGTCACGACGCTACCGTTCGATCCGTACAGGCCGAACCGAAACGCGGAGCCGGAGTTGATCAGCGTAGTGAGCCGGAAATCGAAGCGGAAGATCAGCGTGTCGTTCAAGCCCAGCGTCACCGCCGAAGCAACCACGCCCACCATCGGCTGATTGCCGCCGTTGGCGTTCACGTTGAGCGCGTTGCCGCCGCCGATTCCCGGGCTGCCGTTGTCGGAGACGATGGTCAGGGCCGGATTGGCAAATCGGGAGAACCACCCGACGTCAAACGGGTCGGCGCCGTTGGTGCGCGCCCCATCGTCGAACCCATCCTCGACGAGAGTGATCTGTGCCGGGCACACCCCCGGCGCGCCCCAGAGCAGGCCGGCAGCAATCAGGCCGAGGCCGGTGGTTCGGGACGAGAATCCCATGACGAATCTGATCGGTTCGCGCTTTCTCATTGCGAGGCAAGAATAGGGCAAGTCAGGATTCAAATACAAGCAAATAATTGCACAACGATATGCAATTTATTGGTTGCAACACTCCGCCCAGGGTGCTATACGAAGATCGTGAATCGGAGACGGCGTTCAGACCCAAAACACGCTCATTTGCCCAATCTTTCCGACATTGCCCGGCTCGCTTCGGTCTCGCTGCCCACGGCGTCGCTGGCGTTGAGCAATCATCCCCGGGTCGCCGACCGCACCAAGTTGCGCGTGATCGAGGCGGCTTCGTCGCTCGGTTACGTTCCGAACCAGGCCGCGCGCCGTTTGGTTCGTTCCAAGTTGAGTCAGCGGACCGAGGCGTTTGATCAGGTTGGGTTCATCTGCTTCGATCGGGTCCGGCCGAGGGTGGATGTGCCCGGCATGTCCATCCTCTGCGGCGCGGAACAGGAGCTTTCGACCTACGGAGCTTCAGTGCTCTTCGTGCGGCTGAGCCCCGATTCCGGGAAGGAAAAAATCGAGCGACTGCTGCGCGCGGGTTGGGTGGACGGCTGGATCGTCGAAGGTCTGGTGGATGACGAATTGTTGACGCAACTCCAGTCACCGAGGGTGCCCTGCGTCATCGTAGGCGCGCACCGGTGCAAGAAGCCGGTCCACAGCGTGGACGCCGACTACGCCAAAGCGGGGCGCCTCGCGGCGGAGCATCTCGCCGCGCTCGGTCATCGGCGCGTTGCTTTCATCAGCGGCAGCATGCGTCATCACTATCAGTGGGAGTTGTTGAGCGGTTTTCGTGAAACCGCGCGCGAGCTGGGGTTGGACGGGGAGAGCGCGTTGATCCAGCACGCCGACCCGGTCGGGAACGAACCGATGCACGTGCGGCTGAAGCGCGCCCTTGCGTTGCGCCCGATGCCGACGGCAGTGTTCACGGCCGAGCCCGGGTTTGCGGTGCAAGCCATGAATCAAATGCGCGAGGCGGGTTTCCTGATCCCCGACACGGTCAGCGTGCTGGGTTGCGAAGTGGACGGAGGCTACTGCACAGAGCCTTCGCTCGCGCGCGTGGAGTTGCCGCTGGGCGCGGTGGGTCATGCGGCGGCGTCGTTGCTGCACGAACTCGTTCGCAAGGGAAAACTACCGGCGCAGCACGTCTCGATTTGTCCGAACATCGTGCAAGGAACTACCGGCCGGCCGGCGCGTGGCGTGCCTGTTTTCAATCCCGTCGCCACGGAATCCAGCGATGAAGCGTCTTCGACCAGATGATTTCCGCCGCGGCGCGTTCACGTTGATCGAACTGCTGATCGTGGTCGCGATCATCGCGGTGCTCTCGGCGATGCTGTTGCCGGCGCTGCAGCAGGCCAAGGATGCCGCCCGGTCAGCCACCTGCGTCAACAACCTGCGCACGTTGCACCTGACGGCGCTCCTGTACGCCGATGATCACGGCGATCTGCTTCCCGATGGGTACAATCCCAGCGCCGGCTCCGTGAGATACCGGTACTGGCCGGCCTATCTGCGGCATTATCTCCCCGGCGTGAAGGGCAGCATCGAAGAATTCTCGCTTGAAAACTTCGGGCTGAACCCGGTCTGGATGACGTACGAAATTCGCCACCACGCCTCGACGGTGTCCGTGCTCCGCGACCGCGGCAGCCCGATCAACAACAGTCCGTTTCATTGTCCGGCCACCTCTGGCCCGTGGGCCAACACGAACTGGCGCGGCACTTCCGGAGGGGGGAGCGTGTGGGTGGATTACGGCCTCAACACCTACGCAGCGGGCGCGCCGAATTGGGACATAAGCAATCCCGACCTGGCCAAGAAACGCCGGTCCGAATTGAAAAATCCCTTCAAGCTTCTCATGTTCACCGATGCCTATTACGATGGCTTGACCCTATGGGATGGCGGTCATGGCGATGTTTCTCCGCGACACGGAGGCAAAGAACGACGAGCCAACGTCGTCTTTTTCGACGGCCACGTCGAGTCCTGTCGCTGGCGGGGGAACGTGGTCAACAACACGAATGCCGCCCAGGAGATCACTTGGATCTCAAGTGCCAGTGGCGGGGGCGGGCGCTTCAAGGCGTGTATCCGACCGTGAGCCGGCCTCGATGGTTCTTATCTTTGATGGTGGCGCTCCTGGTGATGGGGTCCGGTCATCAAGCAGCGGAGAGTGCCTCATCCGTCACCGAAACAAGTCCTCCTTTATTCCACGGCCAACAGAGTGTCCTTTTCAGCGACGCCAGCGACTCGCTGAAGGACCCGGCGAGAGAGTGGTCGCGCTGGCTCGGGCCAATCACGGCCAGAAAATTCGAGGCCTCCACCGCCTCCCACCAACGGCGCCATCTTCCTGCTCCGCACGAACTCCACTCGGAGGCGATCTCCAAATCGGCGGCCTCTACCGTCGTGGTTTCTTCTGGTCGCCTATTGCGCAACCCACGCCGGGCCGGGAAGCCACAGAATCAGCCGAACCAGTTGGGGAATCTGCGGTTCAATGCCGCGCGAAGTTGCCGGGGCTTCTGGGAACGAGCGACTGTACCTCACACGGAGAGCCGCAACCTGGCAACATGCCGGACGGGAGGTGGACAGTCCCCGCACGCGATGGTAAGGAGATGCACCGTGCCGTTCATGAAACGATTCGGTTGGGTTGCCGGTTTCCTGGTACTCGCGCGGCTTTCTGTCCACGCGGTGGACAAGGGCATCACCATGCTCGACCCTCGTCTCGACCCCGCGTCGCCCACACCGGACGCACCGGCCAGGGCGAATTGGTCATGAACTACTGCAAGTTCTGACCATCGGTGCCGTCGAGCGTGCGTTCGATGTTGGCGAAATTGCGTTCCGAGTCCATGATCAACTGGGCACGCAGGTCGCCATGCGCGTAGAGACTGAGATCGCGCGAGCGCGAACGGAAACAAGGACGGAAGCGCTGCCAGAACTGCCAGAGCCGGTCGGCGAGCGACTCGACGACCTCGGTCGGAAGACCCCAACGGGTCGCATCGCTGAAGGAGGCGACGTGTGGGCTGTCATTCCCTTAGAGTGTGTTTGGAAAGTCGCACCACACTGGCGACCATTCCACCCCCAACCACCTGGGCTGCTTCCGTCCCGCCCCTTCCCATGGGATGCGAGCGGACGGAACTGGGAGCGAACGGTTCCCACTCGACTTCGCACCTCCCTGGCAGGCTCGTCGCAGCGACCCGGCGGAATCGGGTTCACTCTCATTGCGGACTGGTCGTCCCGCCTCAGGCTGCTCTTCACCCCGCCTTGCGGCGACGCAGTCGCCTCTGGCTTCGGGTCCACACCTGGTGTGACCCGGTCCGTCTCGCACCGACTGTGGCGCGCTTTCAGACGCGCACTAGTTTGACAATGTTAGCTTCGATGAAAAGTCGCGCGTTTCAGGATCATTTCATGAACACCCCGCTTCAGCGGGGTGACCTTCAAAGTCTGAGAGCGGAGAACCGTTTCAACGGTTTTCCGGCGGCTGGCAAACCGTGGAAACGGTTCGTGCTTCCCCGGGCGTAGCCACCACCCCGCTGAAGCGGGGTGTTACTGATATATCCACGGAAATCCATCGAATCTAACATTGTCAAACAAGGAGGCCCTCCCCGAAGGCCGACGTTGCAGTTGCGTTGCTGGCAGGGACGGCCCGGCCCAAGCCGGACCGTCCCATTCCAGTTTGCCCGCTCCGTGATCCCCGAGACACTCGCTCAGGGAAGCTTCCGCAAATTGGCTGGAACAACCTTCGACCCGTCGGCGCGGCTGCTCTTCTTGACGAACACGGTCGTCTCCAAGCCGTTCGTGCCGATGATGAACTTCTTCGGCAACACCGCGGCCAGGATCGCATCGGGGTTGCCGGGCGTCGTCACGTCGTCAAACGCCTGCGTCTTGCCGATGAGCGCGTACTTGATCTTCACGCCGACAGGCGGCACGGGGACGACCACCACGGCGTGGCCCGAGGCGTCGGTGATGCCTTTGCACTGATAGTTGCTGTACGTCACCATCGGGCAATTCTCGAACACGTTGTTCAGGAACAGCGGTTTGGTGCTGATCGCCACGCCATTGCACAGTGCCTTGCTGACGAACAAACGGAACTCCGCGCCCGCTACCGGCGTGTTGCTCACCAGACCGTTGATCAACGAGCCCGCGCTCCAATACACGTGCGCCTTCATGGACGGGTCCACCTGTTGGCTGATCGGCGCCGCGGTGCTTCCGCTGAAACAACTGTCGCCGCTGTACGTCGCCGTCAGCGTGTGATTGCTCAATGCCAGCGTGGTCGTCGTCAACGTCGCCACGCCCGCGTTCACCGTGGCCATGCCGAGCGAGGTCGCGCCGTCGAAGAACTCGACCGTGCCGGTGGCGTGAGACGGCGTGACGCTGGCGGTCAACGTCAACGCCGCGCCGTGGAGCGACGGGTTGTTGCCGGTGGCCAACGCGAGCGAACTGCTCGTCTGCGTCACCGTTTGTGTGATCGTGGCGCTGCTGACGGTGTAGTTGACGGTGCCGTCGTAGTCTGCAGTGATGACACGGTTTCCTGGGGCGAGCGCGGCGGTGACAAACACCGCCTGGCCACTGGCGTTGAGCGCCACGTTGCTGGCCAGCACGGTGCCGCCTTCGCGGAACGTGACCGTGCCGTTGGTGATCACCGACTCGTTGGCAAACACCGTGGCGGTAAAGGTCACCGGCTGCTCGCACTGCGACGGGTTCGGGGACGACCCGAGCACGGTCAACGTGTCGAGCGTGAACGGATTGACGTTAATGTGGATGGTGGCGACATCACTGTCGGCGGTGCCGTCGTTCGACTGATAGGTGAACTCGTCGGTGCCGTAGTAGTTGAAGTCCGGCGTGTACGTGAACGCGCCGTTCGCGTTCAGCGTCAGCGCCCCGTGGAGCGGCGGTTCGACCACGCGGACGGTCAGCGTGTCGCCGTCCACGTCGCCGTCGTTGGCGAGCACGCCCGGGGCGGCGATGGTCAGGAACGTGTTCTCGACCACGCTATAGGAGTTGCCGTTGGCCACGGGCGCGTCATTGACGGACACGACGGTGATCGCGACGATGGCGACGTTGCCGTTGGTGGTGCCGTCGGTGTCGCGATACGTGAAGCTGTCGCTGCCGTGGAAATTGGTCGAGGGCGTGTAGGTGAACGATCCGTTCGAGTTGAGCGAGAGCGTGCCGTTCGTCGGCGCCGAGACCAGCACGGCTGCAATCGCGCTGCCTTCCACGTCGGAATCGTTCTCCATCAATCCCGGCGCCGCCACCACCAGCGCCGTATCCTCGTTGAGCGTGTAGTTGTTGTTGCGCGCAATCGGCGGATCGTTGACGGCGTTGACCGTGAGGTTGACGGTGACGATCGCGCTGTCGTCGGTGCCGTCCGTGGCCTGGTAACGGAAACTGTCCGGTCCGAAGTAGTTGCTGCTCGGGGTGTACGTGAACGAACCGTCCGAACTGAGCGACACGACTCCGTTGGACGCGCCCTGCACCAACAGAGCCGTGATGACGGGGTTGTCCACGTCGGTGTCATTCCCCAACACGCCCGGCGCGGCCACGCTCAGCAGCGTGTCCTCGCTCACCGGGTACGATTCCGCGGTGGCGACGGGAGGATCATTGACGGCATTGACCGAGATCTGGACCGTGGCCACGCCACTGAAGTTCGTGCTGTCGGTGGCTCGATACGTGAACGTGTCCACGCCGGTAAAGTTCGTGACGGGCGTGTAGGTGAACGAGCCGTTGGCGTTGAAGTTCAACGTTCCGTTGGTCGTGGTGGACACCAGCACCGCCGTCAAGGGATCGCCGTCGGGGTCGGAGTCGTTTTCGAGAATGCCGGGCGCGGTCACCACGAGCGTCGCGTCCTCCGCGGTGTTGAAGCTCTGCCGGTTGCTGTTGGCGATCGGCGGATCGTTGACGGGGCTGATGGTGATCGTCACCGTGGCCACCGCGCTCAACGTATCGCCGTCGGTGTTCTCGTAGGTGAAGCTGTCAGTGCCGTTGTAGTTGGCGAACGGCGTATAGACGAACGACCCGTTGGCGTTCAACGTCAGCGTGCCGTGCGCGGGCCCGATCAGCACCGACGACATGACCGTGTCGCCGTCCACGTCGCCGTCGTTTGCCTGCACGCCCGGGGCGGAGACGTTCAACGGTGTGTCTTCCGTCGTACCATACGCGTCGTTGACCGCCGTGGGCGGATCGTCCACGGGTTGCACGGTGAGGTTGACGACCGCCAGGCTGCTGTCGAGCAAGCCGTCGTTGGCCCGGTAGGTGAACGTGTCGAGGCCGAAGAAGTTGTTCGTCGGCGTGTAGGCAAACGCGCCGTTGGTGCTGAAGATGAGCGTGCCGTGCGAAACGCCCGACACCAACGTGGCGCTGATGGGCGAGCCTTCCACGTCGCTGTCGTTGATCAACACGCCCGGCGCCGGGACGATCAACGCCGTGTCCTCGTTGAGGCTGTAGAACCCGTCGAGCGCCGTCGGCGGATCGTTGACCGCGTTGATGGTGATCGTGACCGTCGTGACGTCGCTGGTCAGCGCGCCGTCGCTGGCCCGGTAGGTGAAGCTGTCGCTGCCGCTGTAGTTCAACGCGGGCGTGTAGAGCACCGCGCCGTTGGCGTTGAGCGTCAACGTCCCGTGCGCGGGGTTGGTCACAACCAGCGCCGTCAGCGCATCGCCGTCCACGTCGCCGTCGTTGCCGAGCACGCCCGGGGCGGCCACGTTCAATGGCGTGTCTTCGTTCGTCGTGAAGTCGTCATCGGTGCCGGTCGGCGCGTCGTTGACCGGCGTGACGATCACGGTGGCCGACGCCGAGTTGGTACCGCCGTTGCCGTCGCTGATGGTGTAGCTGAACGTGTTCGTGCCGAAGAAATTCGTGCTCGGCGTGTACGAAACCGTCGTGCCGCCGCCGGTCACCGCCGTCGAGCCGTTGGCGGGCTGGGTCACGGCGACGACCGTCAACGTCTCGCTGCCATCGGGCGCGCTGCTGTCGTTGACGAGCACGCTGATCGTGTTCGCGCCGCTGTCTTCGACCACGCTGGCGCTGTCGTTGACCGGCGTCGGTGGATCGTTGACGGCGTTGATCGTGATGCTGACGGTGGTGATGTTGCCGTCGGTCGCGCCGTCGTTGGCCCGGTAAGTGAAGCTGTCGCTGCCGTTGTAGTTCGTCGCCGGCGAGTAGCTGAACGAGCCGTCGCTGTTGAGCGTGACCGTGCCGTTGCTCGGATCGCTGACCTTGACCGCCGTCAGCGGGTTGCCTTCCGTGTCGGTGTCGTTGCCGAGCACGCCCGGGGCGGTGACGTTCAACGTCGTGTCCTCGTTCACGCTGTACGAGTCGGTGTTCGCCACCGGGGCCGTGTTGTTCACCGTCTGCGTGAGCGTGGACGACGTGCTCCCGTTGAAACTGCCGTCGCCGCCGAACTCGACTGTGATCGAGTGTCCGCCGACCGTCAGCGTCGAGGTGGCCAACGTCGCCTGGCCGGAGCCGTTAAGGGTGGCCGTGCCGAGCGTGTTCGTGCCGTCCTTGAATGTCACCGAGCCGGTCGGCAACCCTGCGCCTGGCGCCGATGCGGTGACCGTCGCGGTAAACGTCACCGACTGTTTCCATGCGGATGGGTTGATCGAGGAAACGACCGCGCTGGCGGTCGAGGCTTTGTTCACCGTCTGGTTGAGCACCGACGAGTTGCCCGGGTTGTAGTTGCCGTCGCCGGCGTACTCGGCCGTGATCGAATGCGTCGCCACCACGAGCGAGGCGATGTTCAACGTGGCCTGGCCCGAGCCGTTCAACGCCGCCGAGCCGAGCGTGTTGGTGCCGTTCTTGAACGTCACCGTCCCCGTCGGCGTGTTGCCGGGGCCGGTCACCGTGGCGGTAAACGTCACCGACTGGCCGAACACCGACGGGTTCGCGCTCGATGCCAGACCGACGGTGCTGGCGGCCTTGTCCACCGTCTGCGTCAACGCCGTGGAAGTGCTGCCGAGATAATTGCCATCGCTGCCGTACTGGGCCGTGATCGAATGTGTCCCGGCCGCCAATCCGGCGGTGCCGAATACTGCCTGGCCGGAGCCGTTCAACGAGGTCGCGCCGATGGTGTTGGTGCCGTTCCGAAACGTCACCGTGCCCGTGGGCGTGCCGCCGTTACCGGTCACCGTGGCGGTGAACGTCACCGACTGGCCGAAGGTCGAAGGATTCGTTCCCGAAGCGAGCGTGGTCGTCGTGGTCGCGCGGTTGACCGTCTGCAACAACGGCGACGAAGTGCTCGTGGCAAAATTGCTGTCGCCATTGTACGTGGCGGTGAGACTGTGGACGTGATCGCCCGAAAGCGACGATATGCTGAACGTGGCCTGCCCCGAGCCATTGAGCGAACTGGTGCCGACCAGGTTGCCGTCCTCGTAGAAACTGACCGTGCCCGTGGGCGTGCCGACGCCGCTCGTGACCGTGGCGGTGAACGTCACGGAATCGCCAAACGTGGACGGATTCAGGCTTGAGCCGAGGCTCGTTGTGGTGCTCGCCTTGTTGACGACCTGCGTGTACGCGACCGAGATGCTGACATTGAAGTTCGAGCTGCCGTTGTAAATCACGCGCAACGAATGGTTGCCGGCCGCGAACGAACTGTTGGTGACCACCGTCGTTGCGTTCGTCAGCGTTGCCAATCCCAGCGAGATCGCGCCATCGAAGAACTCGA
The DNA here is from genome assembly GCA_964582645.1 of uncultured Verrucomicrobiota bacterium. Taxonomy (GTDB): domain Bacteria; phylum Verrucomicrobiota; class Verrucomicrobiia; order Palsa-1439; family CAZOTB01; genus CAZOTB01. The sequence goes on from CAZOTB010000005.1 coordinate 16,760, forward strand.
CGTCGCCATCCGGAGTGCCCGCGCCCGGGGCCTGCGCGGTGACGGTGGCGGTGATGACCAGCGACTGGCCATAGCTCGACGGGTTGTTGGTCGTGCTGACGGTCGAGACCGTGTTGGCCGCGTTGACGAGCTGCGAAATGCCGGACGACGCGCTCGCGTTGAAGTTGCTGTCGCCGCCGTACTCGGCGGTGATCGTGTGCGAACCGACGTTCAGCGACGAGTTCGTCAGCAGCGCCTGGCCCGAGCCATTGAGTGTGGCGCTTCCGATCGTGTTCGAGTTCGCCTTGAACGTGACCGTGCCCGTCGCCGTGCCGGCGCCCGGCGCCTGGGCCGTCACCGTGGCGGTGTACACGACGGCCTGGCCGAACACCGAGATGCTGGCCGATGAACTCACGCCCGACGCCGTGTCGGTTTTGTTCACCGTCTGCGTCAACACCGACGAGGTGCTCGGGTTGTGATCCAGGCTGCCGGCGTACTCGACCGTGATCGAGTGCGAGCCCGCGACCAGCGAGGACACATTCAACGTCGCCTGGCCGAGTCCGTTCAACGTCGCCGAGCCGAGCTCGTTCGTGCCCGCCTTGAACGTCACCGTGCCCTGTGGCGTTCCGATAATCGAAGTCACCGTCGCGGTGAACGTCACCGACTGGCCATAGACCGACGGATTGGTGCCGGAACTGACCGTGGCGGTCGTGTTCGCCTTGGTCACCGTCTGCGTCAACACCGACGAGGTGCTGCCGTTGAAATTGCCGTCGCCGACGTACTCCGCCGTGATCGGGTGCGTGCCGCCGGCGAGTCCCGCCGTGGTGAGCGCGGCCTGGCCGGACCCGTTCAACGCGGCGCTGGCGATCGTGTTGGTGCCGTCGCGGAACGTGACCAAGCCGGTCGGGATGCCCGAGCCGCTCGATACGGTGGCGGTGAACGTGACGTTCTCGCCGAGGCCGGACGGGTTGTTGTCCGAAAGCAGCGCGGTCGAGGTGTTGGCTTTGTTGACCGTGTGCGACAGGTTTGGCGAGATGCTGCCGAGGTGGCTCGCGCTGTCGCTATAGACCACGCGGATCGAATGCGAACCCGCGCCGAGGGTCGAGTTGGTGATCGCGGTCACGCCGCCGCTGAGGGTGTTCGTGCCCAGCGAGTTGGCGCCGTCGAAAAACTCGACCGTGCCCGAAGGCGTGCCACCGCCCGGGGCCACGGCGGAAATCGTGGCGGTGAAAATGACCGGGCTGCCGTACGTGGTCGGGTCCGCCGAGGCAGTGACCGCGGCGGTGCTGCTGGCCTTGTTGACCGTCTGCGTGAACACGGCCGAGGTGCTGTTGGTGAAACTGGCGCTGCCGCCAAAAACGGCGGTGATCGGGTGGCTGGCAACCGCGAGGCTGCTGTTGGTCAACGACGCCGTCCCGCTGCTCAATGCGCTTGTGCCGAGGCTGTTGGTGCCGTTCCAGAACTCCACCGTGCCGGCCGGCGTGCCCGCACCGGGCGCGACCGCGCTGACCGTGGCGCTGAGGATGACCGCCTGACCGAACACCGACGGGTTGACCGATGAACTCACCACCGTCGCAGTGTCGGACGGCTCGACTGTCTGCGGTTGCGCGGAGGAATTGCTGCCGTTGAAGTTGCTGTCGCCCGGGTACTCGGCCGTGATGCCGTGGCTGCCGACCGAGAGCGAGTTGGTGCTGAACGTCGCCTGGCCCGAACCATCGAGCGCGACCGTGCCGAGCGTGGCGCCGCCGTCCTTGAACGTCACCGTGCCGGTCGGCGTGCCACCGCCGCCGCTGACGGTCGCGGTGAAGCTGACGGTCTGGCCGAACTTGGACGGGTTGTCGTTCAACGCGACCGTGGTGGTCGTGTTCGCCTTGGTGATGGTCTGGGTCACCGTGGTCGAGCTGCTGGCGAGATAGTTGGAGTCGCCGGCGTAACTCGCCGTGATCGGATGGCTGCCGGCGGCCAGCGACGAATTGGTCAACGCCGCGATGCCGCCGCTCAACGTAACGGTGCCGAGGGGCGTCGCTCCATCGAGGAACTGCACCGAGCCGTCCGGCGTGCCGCCGCCGGGCGCTTGCGCGGTGACCGTGGCGGTGAACACGACCGCGTTGCCGTACGTGGCCGGGTTCGCCGACGAGCCGAGGGCAGTGGCGGTGCTGGCCGGGTTGACGGTGTGCGCGGTGGTGTTGGTGCTGGCGTTGAAACTCCCGTCGCCGACGTACGTGACCGTCAACGTCTTCGCGCCCGCCGTGGTGGGCGTCAGGACGCAACTGCCCGCGCCGACCGAGTTGGTGGCGCTGTCGGTGCCGTCACTGACCACCACGTTGCCGCTCGGCGTACCGGCGCCCGGGGCGGTGACGGAGACGGAGTAATTAACCGTCACGCTCTGGCCGACCACGCTCGGGTCCGGATTGTCCGAGCTGATGCTCAAGGTGGTGCCCGCCTTGTTCACCGTCTGCGTGAGCACGGTCGAAGCGCTGCCGTTGAACCCGCTGTCGCCCAGATACTCGGCGGTGACCGGGTGACCGCCGACCGCGAGCGAGGAAACGACCCACGTCGCCTGCGCGGCGCCGTTGAGCGTGTTGGTGATCACGTCCACGCCGTTGTCTTTGAAGATGACCGAGCCGGTCGGCGTGCCGCTGCCGGGCGCGACGACACTGACCGTGGCGGTGAACGTCACCGATTGGCCCGAGACGGTTGGGTTGACGGAGGAACCAAGCGCGGTGGTGGTGTTCGCCTTGGTAACGGTCTGGGTCGTCACCGCCGACGTGCTGCCGTTGTACGACGGATCGCCCGGATAGACGACGGTGAGCAGATGATTGCCAAGCGAGAACGCCGAGTTGGTGATCGCGGCCTGGCCCGCGCCGTCGAGGTCGGCGGTGCCGATCGTGTTGGTACCGTCCCTGAACTCGACCGTGCCGGTCACCGACCCGCCGCCGGGGGCGGTCACAGAGACCGTCGCTGTCAGGATCACCGCCTCGCCGATGATGGTCGGGTTCTTCGAGGAAGCCAGGGCAGTGCTCGTGCTGGCCTTGTTGACCACCTGGGTCAGGATGCTCGAACTGCTCGGGTCAAAGTTCGAGTCGCCGCCGTAGTCCGCCGTGATGGGATGCGTCAGCACGTCGAGATAATCTATGTTGAACGTGGCCACGCCGCCGCTGAACAACCCCACGCCGATCAACGATCCGTCATCGTACAGGAACGCCACGCCCGTCGGCGTTGCGCCGCCGCCACTGCTGACCGTGACGGTGAAGACGACGTTCTGGCCATAGACGGACGGGTTGACGGAACTGCTGACGGTGGTGGTGGTGACGCGGCTGACGACGTGGCTGTACGCCGCCGAGGTGCTGCCGTTGAGGGTGCCGTTGCCGCTGTACTCGGCCGTCATCGAGTGGGTGCCGCCGCTCAAGGCCGCGTTGGTAAACGCCGTCACGCCCGAGGCGTCCACGGTGTTCGTGGCGAGACCCACGCCGCCGTCCTTGAGGATCACCGTGCCCGAGATCACGCCGGTGCCGGGCGCGCTCACGCTCACCGTGGCCGTGAAGATGACCGACTGGCCATAGACCGACGGATTCGGCGCCGAGGTCAGCGACGTCGTGGTCGCGGCCTTGTTCACCACCTGGCTCAACACGGACGAGGTGCTCGAGAGGAAGCTGGCGTTGCCGCCGTACTCGACCGTGATCGAGTGGGTGCCGATCGAGAAACCGTTCGTGACAAACGTCGCCTGGCCGGAACCGTTGAGCGTGTTGGTCGAAAGCGACACGGCGCCGTCCTTGAAGATCACCGTCCCGCCCGGCGTGCCGGCGGCCGGGGACACCGCGCTGACCGTGGCGGTGAGCGTCACCGATTGGCCGGAGACGGACGGGTTCGCTGACGAACTGACCACGTTGGTGGTGTTGCCCTTGTGGACGACCTGGTTGAGCACCGAGGAAGTGCTGGCGTTGAAATTCGCGCTGCCGCCGTATTCGACCGTGATCAAATGGGTGGCGACCGAGAAGGACGAGTTCGTAATCGCGGCCTGGCCCGAGCCGTTGAGCGTATTCGTGCTGAGGGCAACGCCGCCGTCCTTGAAAATCACCGTGCCGCTCGGCGTCCCCGCGCCCGGAGCCGCGGCGGCGATGGTCGCGGTGAGGATGACCGGCTGGCCGAATACGGACGGATTCGACGACGAACCGACGGTGGACGTGGTGCTGGCCTTGTTGACGGTCTGGACGACGCTGTTGGTGCTGCCGGTAAAGTTGCTGGTGCCGGTATAGATGGCGGTGATGGTGTGGGCGGCGACGCTGAGGCCGTTGGTGACGAGCGTGGCCTGACCGTTGGCGTCCACCGTGATCGGTCCGGACAACGTGGCGGCGCCTTCCTTGAACGTGATCGTGCCTTCCGCGACCGGCGCGCCGCCGTTCGAGATCGAGGCGGTGAACGTCACCGACTGGCCGAAGACGGACGGGTTGGCCGACGACCCGACGAAGGTGGTGGTGGTGCCGGGCGCGATTTCGCCGCAGACAAAATCCCCGAGCGTGGTGAACCATTTGCCGGTGGTGACGTTCGCAGCCGCCGTGCTGCCGCCCGGGGGCGATGACCATGCGCTGAGGTTGTACTTGCGCATCGCGAAGTTCGCGGCCGTCGCACCGGCGTCTTTGTCTGAATCCACAAACGTAACGGCGACATCGTTCGAAGGCCACGCCAGGCCGCCCGCGGGGGTGAGCGTCCAGTAGCGGTTGACGCTGCGGGCGGTGTTGATGCCCGAGGTCGAAAGGTTGGGATGATCGCCGTCGGTGACCGTGGCGGTGACGTTGCCCGCGGTGGTGATGCGCCACAAGGTCAGGACCACCGGCGTGTAGTTGGTGCTGGTGCCGATTTCGTACGTCCGGACGACCGCCCCGGCGCTGGTGGCGTATTTTTTCTGGAGGTTGCCGATGATGTGGCCGCTGGTGCGGCTGACCGCGCCGGCGGTGTTGATGATCAGCGTGGTGCTGCCGGTATCAATGTTGCCGCTGGTGAGCGTGAGCGTGCCGTTGACGGTCTGGTCGAGGTTGATGGTCAGGGTGCCGCTGGCTTTGTTGATTGTCAGGTTGTTGAACGTGGTCGAGGCGCTTCCGCCGATGGTTTGCGCGCCGGTGCCGTTGAACAACACCGTGGTGGTGTTGTTGTTCAAGGTCACCGCGGTGCTGTTGTTGACCCAGTTGCCGGCGACGCGGATGTTCGAGTTCGCGTCGTTGTCGAACTTGGGATTGACGGAAGTGTTGATCTGGATGTTGTAGAATTGATTGGTCCCGGCCGCAAAGGTCGCGCCCGCGCCCGCGCTGGCGGTGAATACGACGGTGCCGCCCGTGCCATTGAAGATACCGCCATTGTTCCTCCAATCCGAGGCCATGTTCAGGGTGCCGCCGACCATGTTGAACCGGCTGGCGCTGGCGTTCATGATCAAGTCGTTGTTTACGGTCAACGTGCCGTTCGACATGGTAAGGGTTGCGCCGGTTTGGATGGTCAGGGCGTTGATGGTATGGGTGGCCGTGATGGTTGGAAACCGTCCGCCAGTTGGCGCCGTCGGGATGATGGCGTTGTCGCCGCTGTTCGGGACGTTGCCGCTACTCCAGTTCGAGCCCGTGCCCCAGTCAATGCTCGTGTTACCCGTCCAGGTCAGGTTCGCGTCGGTGAACCGCACCTCGGTTTTCAGCCCCGAGTCGTCGCCCTCGGCGCGCAGCCGCAGCGTGGAATCGAGGCAGTAATCCTCGCACACGTGCCAGGTCGTGAGGAAGTTGCCGTCCGCGTCCGCCTGGACTTCCCACTTCTCGCGCACGTTGCCGGGATAGTTCGTCTCGGAGATGTGCGTGACGATCAACTCGACCCGCTCGTTCGGCGCGAATCCTTCGCCCGTGATGTACGCGGTGGCACCGGGCGGGTAGTCGTCCTTGTCCGTCGCCAGCGAGGCGGGGTTGAACACGGCGGCGGTGGCGAGCCAGTCGTTGCTGAGGCTGAGACCACCGGCAACCAGCACGCGTTTATCGGCTTCCAGCGCGCTGGCAGTGTGCCCGCGACGCTGGAGCGTCGTGGCGTTTTCGAGTGGATCCAAACGGTCGTCCGCGGCCCGATACTCGCCCGCCAGAGCCGGACTCAGGACGAGAATCCGTTCGTTCGCCAGCAGCGTCGCGGTCAGGTTGGTCGTGCCCAGCGTGGCGGCGAGCGAAAACGTGTCGGAGAACGGATTGTAGCGGTCCACCGTACCGGCCTCGTCGCCGCCGAAGAGCAGCAGCATGTCATCGAAGGTCGGAATGGCGAAATGTCCCGCGCGCGCGACGCTCAGATGGTTGGTGAGCAGGCTGAACGTCTGCGCTTCCTCATCGAACAACTCTGCGGAACTGTTTCCGCCGCCGGCGAGGAGCAGGCTGTTGTCGTCGAACAACGTGGCGGTGTGACCCCAGCGCGGCTCGATCATCGGATTGACGACGGCGGTGAATCGTTTGGGGCCGGGATCGTAGAATTCCGCGGTGCCGGCTTCGTCGCCACCGGTGATCATCACGATTCCATCGGTGCGGAGCGTCGCCGTGTGCCCGCTGCGGGCGGTGGTCATCAAGCCGGTCGCCTCGAAGGAGCCTCCCTGGCCGGTCGGCTGGAAGATTTCTGCCGAGTTCAACGGGCCGGTCGCGCTCGTGCCGCCGGCAATCAGCACCTTGCCGTTGCGGAGCAGCGTGGCCGTGTGGCCGACGCGTCCGGTGTTCATCCCTCCGACGGCGGTGAACGCACGCGTCTGCGGATCGTAGATTTCCGCCGAGGCGAGCACGCCATTCAAGTTCGAACCACCCGCGATCAACACGCGACCGTCCTGGAGGACCGTGGCAGTGTGGCCTTCGCGGGCCACGACCATCGGCGCCGTGGGTTGAATCTGCTCCGAACTCGCGGCGAGGCCGGCGAGTGGAACGAAATAGAGTTGGGTGAATGCGCAGAGAATGAATGCGCACAAGGGGACTCTGATGAGTCTTTGCGTTTTCATGATCACGTTTCGGGCTGAGGTGGTAACCAAGCAACGACTGTGCCCTCAATGATTTACGCCGAGCCGTGACTGGAAAGCGCATGGGTTCTCCATGGCGAATATCGTTAAAGCGGTAGATGGTCGTTCAAGACAGACGGTGGGCAAGATTGAACGTCTGGCCGGTGGCTGCGCCCAAAAAGGGGAATCGCTCGGCAAAAGTAACCCAGGGAAAAAGCCCGTGTGACCAACCAGCGGCCCCCTTTCGCTCGAGAACGATGAGAAGCCGAAAAAATACTCTGTGTTCTCTGTGTGTCTGTGATTCAATCCCGCCTCGATGTTCAATCTGGTCGCAAGCGACTCCCACTCTCAGGCACGCCTTGGTCGCCTGACCACGTCCCACGGCGTGATCGAGACGCCGTGTTTCATGCCGGTGGGGACGCAGGGGACGGTCAAGACGATGACGCCGGAGGAGGTGCGCGAACTCGGCGCGCAGATCATTCTCGGCAATACGTATCACCTCAATCTCCGCCCCGGCATCGCGACCATCGAGAAGGCCGGCGGACTGCATCGGTTCATGGGCTGGGACGGACCAATCCTGACCGACAGCGGCGGTTATCAGGTGTTCAGCCTGGCCAGGCTGCGCAAGGTCACCGATGCGGGAGTCGAGTTCCAGTCACATATTGACGGTGCGGCGTGCTTCCTCGGGCCGCGCGAGGCGATGCAGATCCAGGGGTCGCTGGCGTCGGACATCGCGATGGTGCTCGACGAATGTCCGCCATACCCGTGCGACCGGGAATCTGCTTGCAAATCGGTGGAGCGATCCCTAGTTTGGGCGGCTCGTTGCGGGGAAACCCGCGGAAAACAACTGATCTTTGGTATCGTGCAGGGCAGCACCTACGCGGACTTGCGTGAACGTTGCGCCCGGGAGTTGGTGCGGATGAACTTCGACGGGTACGCTCTCGGCGGCATCAGCGTCGGCGAGCCCGAGCCGCTGATGTTGCAGCAGGTCGAATGGACGACGGCGCATCTGCCGACGGACAAACCGCGTTACGCGATGGGGCTCGGCACCCCCGCGCAGATCGTGGAGATGGTGGCGCGCGGCGTGGATATGTTTGATTGCGCGCTGCCGACCCGGGTGGGCCGCAACGGCACGGCCTTCACGCGGCGAGGGACGCTGAATTTGCGGCTCGCAGCAATGAAAGACGATTTTGGCCCGGTCGAGGACGGCTGCGCGTGTTACACCTGCCGACGCTACTCGCGGGCATACGTGCGGCACCTGTTCAATGCCGAAGAAATTCTTGGATTACGGTTGCTGACGATTCACAACCTGCACGTGTACCTCAGTTTGATGCGCGAAGTGCGACAGTGCATTGCCGACGGCACGTTTGCTGCGTTTTGTCGGGACTTCTCGCGGGAATATCGTAGAAATAACGGAGAAACTCAGAATGCTTGATTCGGCAAGATGTTACAGCGAGAGCTCCGTCTGTCGCATCCCATTAACACCCCGCTTCAGCGGGGTGTATGAGCAGATGCCGGGACGGTCAACCGCTTCAGCGGTTTACGAAATGGGCAAAGCCGCTCAAGCGGCTCAACGCCTCTGAAGTTCGAGAACCACCCCGCTAAAGCGGGGTGTTAATGAATGAAGGCCGGTGGGATCATACACCGAGCGGAATTGAGATATGGAACATAACCAGATATTCATGCTCGCACAGACTGGTGCCCCGACCACACCGGCGGGCAACCCGCAGCCACAGGGCGCGCCCGCCTGGGGCATGCTGCCGATGCTGCTGTTCATGCTGGCGGCGTTTTACTTTCTGCTCTGGCGTCCCCAGGCCAAGCAACGCAAAGAGCACGCGAAGCTGCTTTCCGAAATCAAGAGCGGCGACAAGGTCGTGACCTCGGCCGGCATGCACGGCGTGGTGACGAATGTAAAGGACAAGACATTCGTGATACGGATCGCCGATGGCGTGAAGGTCGAGTTTGACAAGTCCTCCATCTCGCGCGTGTCGGAGAAAAGTTCCGATGGCGGCGGCGGAGAAGAAAAATCGAAATGAACAAATCTCTTACCTGGCGAACCATCCTGGTCATGCTCGTCGTCGCGTGGGCGGCGTACACCCTCTATCCACTGCAGCCGGTGGATCTGATCCACTACTTCGATTCGCACGCGAAGAACAAGGACGCGGCCTACCAGAAGTTCATGGCCAAAGTCATCGAACGCACCAACAGCGTCCCGAGCGCCTACCTGAACCTGCGCGAGACGGCGCGCGAGGAGAAGATCGCGCTCACGAACTATTTCCAGGGCCGCCGCTTTTATCGTCCCGATATCAAAGACCCGAACCAGGCCATCCTGGTCGTATTGCAGCGCGGGGCGCAAGGCACGATCAAGCTCGGCCTCGATCTGATCGGCGGCAACTCGTTCCTCATCGAGATGGACATGACGGAGGTGCAACCCGAGTTGCGTTCGCAGGCGGTGAGCGAGGCGACCAAGATCCTCCGCAAGCGTCTCGACAAATACGGCGTCGCCGAACCGTTGCTCCAGCCCATTGGCGAGAATCGCATCCTGGTTCAGATGCCGGGTCTTGATGACGCCAGCAAAGCCGATGTGCGCAGCACCCTGCAACGGACGGCTCACCTCGAGTTCCGACTCGTTCACAAAGACAACGACAGCCTCGTCGCCAAACTGGACCAGCCCGGCTTCATCCCACCGGTCGGGTACGACAGGATGGAGATCAAGGAACGCCGCGACACCGGCAAGCCCGACGTGGTGTTCGTCAGCAAGAAGACGGTATTAACCGGCAAGGCGGTGAAATCGGCATATGTCGCGTTCGAAGCCGTCAGCAGCACGCCGTATGTGTCCATGGAGTTCAACTCGGAGGGGGCCACGGCGTTCGGCAAGATCACCTCCGAGCATGTCGGCGACCGGCTGGCCATCCTGCTCGACGGCGAGATCTATTCTGCGCCCGTGATCCAGACCGCGATTCTTGGCGGCCAGGCGCAGATCACCGGCCGCTTCACGCTGCAAGAGGCGGCGGAACTCGCCAACGTGCTCGAAAACCCGCTCGCCGCGCCCGTCAAGATCGTCGAGGAACGCAGCGTCGGCGCATCGCTCGGCCAGGACTCGATCGAGAGCGGTATCAAGGCCAGCATCATCGGCACGATCGCGGTGGTGGTGTTCATCTTGTTCTATTATTACTTCGTCGGCCTGATCGCCGACTTCGCGCTGTTGCTCAACGTGCTGATCCTGCTGGCGGTGCTGGCCACGTTCCAGGCCACGCTGACGCTGCCGGGTATCGCGGGCATCGCGCTGACCATCGGCATGGCGGTGGACGCCAACGTCCTCATCTACGAACGCGTCCGCGAGGAACTGCTCGCCGGTAAACGCATCGCCGCCGCCATCGTGGCCGGCTACTCGAAGGCATTCAGCACGATCATTGACTCGAACCTGACGACGTTGATCACGTCGGTGATTCTCATTTTCCTCGGCACCGGTCCCGTGCAGGGATTCGGCGTCACGCTGACCATCGGTATCTGCGTCAGCATGTTCACGGCGCTGGTGGTGACACGGCTGCTGTTCGACTACCTGTTGAGCAAGGGCAAACTGCGGACGATCAAGATGCAACGGTGGGTCAAGGAAACCGCAATCAATTTCATGGGCATGCGCACCTGGGCCTTCGGAATCTCGTGGGCGCTGATCGCCGTCGGTATTGTCTGGTGCGGCATGCGCTACCAGAATCACACCCTGCTCGGGGTGGATTTCGCGGGTGGCGATTCGGTCATGCTGTCGTTCGAGAAAAGCGCGGGCATCGCCGAAGTCCGCAACGCGCTCGAGGGCGCCGGACTCAAGGACGTGTTCATTCAGTACCAGCGCGACGCCGCGGGCGTGACCGAACACCTCAACGTCAAGACGGAGTTTGATGCGGGCAAAGAGGTCGAACCTGCGCTCCGCAAAGCGTTCCCGGATGCCGGCTTCACGCAGGTCGGACTCGACAAGGTGCAGCCGGTCGTCGGCAAGGAGATTCTCTGGTCGGCGATGATCGCGATTTTTTGGGCGCTGGTCGGCATCCTCTTCTACGTGGCCGTGCGGTTCGAGTTTCCGTTCGCCGTGGGCGCCGTCATCGCCATCATCCATGACGTGCTCATGACAGTCGCATGGTTCGGGCTGACGGGACGACAGGTTTCGGCCACGTTCATTGCCGCCATCCTCACCATCATCGGCTACTCGATCAACGATACCATCGTCGTGTTCGACCGCGTCCGGGAGGACCTGCGCCTCGGCAAGCACGGCACGCTCGCCGAGATCATGAACCGCGCCATCAACGAGACCCTGAGCCGCACGATGCTCACCGGCGGCACGGTGTTCCTCGCCACGTTCGCGCTCTACCTGTTCGGCGGCGGCGCGATCAACGATTTCGCGTTCTGCTTCCTCGTCGGCATCCTCACCGGCACCTACTCCTCGATCTTCATCGCCAGCCCGATCGTCCTCTGGTGGAACAAGGGCAAGAAGGTCGAGGTCGGCGTCAAGCCCAAGCCCGCCGTCGAAGGCGAAGCGACGACGTGATAGCGGATCGCTCACTCGCTGCCGCGCTGTTGCTGGCGGTCTCGTGTTGCTCGCTCCACGCCGAAGACGCACCGGCCGCCAAACCCGTCGAGAAGCCGGTCGGGTTGCTCGTCCAACTCGGCATCGAGAAGAACGAAAAGAAGGTCGTGACGCAGATCTTCGACGCGACGGTCAACCTCGACGATCTCAAGAAGGGCGTGGGTTATTTCGTTGCGGAGACGGACAAACGCTGCCGCGCCCGGGCCCTGGAGATGGGCAAGTCTCCCAACTCCATTGCCACGCTGGCCGGGACCTGGATGGAGTACAGCCTGATCGTGGCGCTCAAGGAACGGAAGCGGACGCCGCTGTACTGGCAGGTGGAGTTCAGGGAGTTCCGCAACAACTTCTATGACATCGTGATTTTCACAAAGGAACATGGCCCGATTGTGCTCAGTCCCAAGACCAGCCTGCGTGAACGCTACAAACAGGCCGACCTCGAAGGGGCCGCGTTGCGCGGCATGTTTCCGAAATCCAGGTTCTATCTGCTCAGCCTCGACCACGACAAGAAACACGTCGCCAACGTCCAGCGCAAGATCGCCACGGGCGAGGTCAAGGGACTGACCGCGCTCTACGACGAGACCAACACCGACGACTTGTTCCAGTTTCTCGACTCGCTCACAGTAATCGAGCCCGACCCGAAAGCGCTGCACAGCGGACGACAGGTGAAGTAGGCGGGAGGCGGTTTTCCCGTTGCCGGCCCGCCGGTCGAATCCGGCGAGGTCCAACCCATCATCCCGTCATTTCGCGTGTTTTACGGGCAAAGTTTGTGGTAATAAGCAGCGGCCCGTTGAACTGTCGGGGCGATTTTCGTGTCAGTAGTTTGCAGCATTTTCGTCAACCTCAGAGGAAATACCATGGATCAAGGCATTGCAGCGATTAACGAACAGGTCAAACGAGAGAGCGAGTTTGTGCGGACGCTCACGGGCGAAATCGGCAAGGTCATCGTCGGGCAGCGGTATCTGATCGAACGGTTGTTGATCGGGTTGCTGGCCGACGGACACGTATTGCTTGAAGGCGTGCCCGGACTGGCGAAAACGCTCTCGGTCAAAACGCTCTCGGCGGCGATCCAGACGACGTTCCACCGAATCCAGTTCACGCCCGATCTGTTGCCCGCCGACGTGATCGGGACGCTCATCTACAATCCCAAGGACGGCGAGTTCCGCATCAAGAAAGGGCCCGTCTTCGCCAACCTGATCCTGGCCGACGAAATCAACCGCGCACCCGCCAAGGTGCAGAGCGCGTTGCTCGAAGCGATGCAGGAACGGCAGGTCACGATCGGTGAGCAGACGTTCAAACTGCCTGATCCGTTCCTGGTGCTGGCAACGCAGAACCCGATCGAGCAGGAAGGAACGTATCCGTTACCCGAGGCGCAGGTCGACCGGTTCATGCTCAAACTTTCGATCCAGTACCCGAGCAAACAGGAGGAACGCGAGATCATGGATCGCATGGCGGAAACCGGCAAACAGATCGTCACACAGCCGGTGGTCACGCCCGAGCACATCCTCAAAGCACGCAAGGTGGTGGACTCGGTTTATCTGGACGAGAAGATCAAGAACTACATCGTGGATCTCGTCTTCGCCACGCGCGACCCCAAGGCGTACAAGATTGATGTCGCCGATCTCATTCAATACGGCGCGTCGCCACGCGCTTCGATTTATCTGAACATCGCGTCGAAGGCGTATGCGTTTCTTCAGGGCCGCGGCTACGTCACGCCACAGGACGTGAAGACCATCGGCATGGACGTGTTACGGCACCGGGTGATCATCAGCTACGAAGCCGAAGCGGAGGAAATGACGAGCGAGGATGTGATCAAGAAGATATTTGATGAAGTACCAGTGCCGTGATGCGGGAGGCGTGAAACGTGAAACGTAACGGCCAATAGCTCACGCTTCACGTTTCACGTTTCACTGATGACGGATTGTCCATGCTCCCCCGCGAAATTCTCAAAAAAGTCCGACAGATCGAAATCCGCACCAACCGGGAAGTCACGGACGTGCTCGGCGGACAATACCATTCCGTGTTCAAGGGACGCGGCATGGAGTTCGAGGAAGTGCGCGAGTACCTCCCCGGCGACGAAGTGCGCTCGATCGATTGGAACGTCACCGCGCGGTTCGGGCATCCATACGTCAAACAGTTCAAAGAGGAGCGCGAACTCACGGTGATGTTGGTCGTGGACGTGAGCGCCTCCGGCCAGTTCGGCAGCGTGCGACAGACCAAGAACGAGCTGGCGGCGGAGCTCGCGGCGGTGCTGGCGTTTTCGGCCATCCGCAACAACGACAAGGTCGGCCTGATCATGTTCACGGATCAGATCGAGATCTTCGTTCCACCCCAAAAGGGGCGACGCCACGTCTTGCGCGTGATCCGCGAGATTCTCGCATTTGAACCGAAGGGTCGCGGGACGAAATTGAGTCTGGCGCTGGACTATCTGAACCGTGTGCAAACCCGACGCGCGGTTTGCTTTGTTCTGTCGGATTTTCAAGACAAGGATTTTTGGAAGCAACTCCAGGTCGCCGGCAAACGACATGATCTGGTGGCGTTGAGCCTGCGCGACCCGCGCGAAGAGGAATTGCCCGCAGTCGGTCTGGTCGAGTTGTACGATGCCGAGACGGACAAGCGGGTGGTGCTCGATACGTTCGACCGGACCGTTCGGGAATCGTTCGCGAAGAAAGCAACCGAACGGCGCGATGCGATGCGGCAGTTGTTCCGGTCCACCGCGGTGGACCAGATCGAGATTCGATGTGATCAGGATTACATGCTGCCGCTGATCCGTTTTTTCCGGATGAGGGAACGGAGAGTGTGAAACCGTTCGCGGTTCACCGTTCTCGGTTCGCGGTCAACCGAGAACCCTGAACTCTGAACCGAGAACCATGACCAACGACATTCACGACATCAAAGGGCTTGTCCCGCTGCCCCAGAGCTACTGGTGGCTGTGGGCACTGCTCGCTCTGGTTGCCCTCGCTGTCGTGGCATGGCTCTGGTGGCGGAGACGGAAACCGGCCGCCCCACCCGCGATACGGACGCCCGTGTTGACCCCCTTCGACCTTGCAGTGCAAGCGTTCCGACGACTGCTCGAGGATCAACTGATCGAACGAGGCCTGCCGGACGAGTTCTACACGCGCCTCTCGGACATCGTACGCCACTACCTCGAAGGACGTTTCCACCTTCGCGCGCCTGAGCGAACCACGGAGGAATTTCTGTACGAGGTTTCGCGCGACCACACCCTCGCGCAGGAACACAAAGATCTGCTCGGACGCTTCTTGGAGGAGTGCGATCTGGTGAAATTCGCGCGGCATCGTCCCGCCTCGGCGGACATGAAGCGGGCGTTCGACGCGGCGGAGAAATTTGTGAACGACACCCGTCCCCGGCTTCGCGAACCAGCGCCCGAAAATACTCAATTTTTGATCCGATCGGATCAAAAATCGAGTCAAACGGAGGCAACGAAATGAAACTGGCGAATCAAGAACTTTTCGAATTGGCTTCATTTTCAACCAAGTTGCAGAAAGAGGCTACTCGATTTGTGATCCGATCGGATCACAAATCAAGTAGATCGGAAACTGCGTTATGAGGTTTGCAAACCCCTGGATTTTGCTGGCGCTCACGCTGGTGCCGCTCTGGTTCTGGCGACATCGATCCACGTCCCGACGCGGCGGACTGAAATTCTCGTCCGTGCCCGACCCGGCACCGCTGACATCGCTCTGGACGACGCTCGGTCCGGGAGCACTGCTGGTGTTGCGTGCGCTGGCGCTCCTCTTGTTTGTGATCGCACTGGCCCGGCCGCAGGTCGGCAAGAGTGAGAGCAAGGTGAAGACGGAAGGAATTGATATCGTGCTGGCCGTGGATGTGTCCGGCAGCATGCAGGCGATGGATTTCAAACTGCACGACAAGGAAACCGACCGGCTCACGGTGGTGAAACAGGTCGTCAAAGAGTTTATCCACTCTCGTCCGAACGATCGCATCGGCATGGTGGCGTTCGCGGGGCGCGCCTATGTGGCGAGTCCGCTGACGCTCGACCACGACTGGCTCGACCGCAACCTCGAACGGATCAAGATCGGTCTGATTGAGGATGGCACCGCCATCGGATCGGGTCTGGGCACCGCGGTCAATCGCCTCCGCGATACCAAGGCCAGGAGCAAGGTGATCATTCTGCTCACGGACGGTGTCGAAAATGTCAGAAAGGTGATGCCGCTCGATGCGGCCAGGGCGGCACAGCAATTTGGAGTGCGCGTCTATACGATTGGCGCGGGCACGAAAGGGTTTGCCAAGATGCCGGTCTTCGATCGCAACACCCGGCAACTGCGCGCCTATCATCAGATGATGGTCGAGATTGATGAGGAGTTGTTGAAAGAAATCTCCTCGATGACGGGCGGTCAGTATTTCCGCGCGACGGACACGGATTCACTGAGGCAGATTTACGAGCAGATTGATAAGATGGAGAAACGCGAGGTGGAGACGATCAGGTTCGAGGAATGGCGCGAGTTGTTCCCGAGGTTTCTGGTTCCCGGCCTGGCGTGTTTGCTGGCGGCAGTGGTACTGGAGCATACGCGTCTGCGGCGACTGCCGTAGCTGATTTGAGATTCATGCAGTTTGGAAACCCAACATCATTCTGGCTTCTGGCGCTCGCGCCGGCGCTGGTGCTCTTTCTCGTCTGGTCGTTCCGCGCGCGACGCCGGGCGCTGGAGCAATTCGCCGCAGAACCGCTCGCGCAGAAGTTGTCCGAGTCTGTGAACCGCACGGCGCGACGCTGGAAAGCGGCGTTGCTGATCGGCACTGTGCTTTTCGCCGCGCTGGCGCTGGCGCAACCGCGCTGGGGGTTCGAATGGCGCGAGGTCAAACGCAAGGGCGTGGACATTTTCGTGTTGCTCGATGTCTCGAAGAGCATGCTCGCCGAGGACGTGAAACCCAACCGGCTCGATCAGGCGAAATTTGCCGTGCAAGACCTGCTCCAGAAACTTGAAGGCGACCGGATCGGACTGATCGCGTTTTCAGGCACCGCGTTCGTGCAATGTCCGCTCACGGTGGACTACGAGGCGTTTCGACTCACGCTGAAGGACGCGAGGCCTGGGATCATCCCGCGTGGCGGCACCGCCATCGGCCTCGCGGTACGCACCGCGCTCAAGGCATTCGAGGCGGGCGAGGGACGTGATCATGCGATCATTCTCATCACCGATGGCGAGGAAACCGAGAGCGATGCGCTGGCCGCAGCCGAAGAAGCATCGAAACAGGGCGCGCGCATCTACTCGATCGGCGTGGGCAGCGTCGAGGGCGAACTGATTCCGCTCCGTGAAGACGGCAAGCTCGACTTCCTCAAGGACAAGGAAGGCAAAGCGGTGAAGTCGAGGCTGAATGAGGCGACGTTGCGGGAACTCGCGCTCAAGACCGGCGGCA
The DNA here is from genome assembly GCA_964582645.1 of uncultured Verrucomicrobiota bacterium. Taxonomy (GTDB): domain Bacteria; phylum Verrucomicrobiota; class Verrucomicrobiia; order Palsa-1439; family CAZOTB01; genus CAZOTB01. The sequence goes on from CAZOTB010000005.1 coordinate 33,691, forward strand.
TCTGCGTCCGCAGCGCGGCGGGGGATTTCGGTCTCGACACGATTTACGAGAAGGGCATCCTGCAGTTGCGCCGGGAGGAATACGAGGCGCGGTTGCAGAAGAAGTTCTTCGAGCGATTCCAATGGCCGCTCGGGGTCGCGGTGGTGCTGCTGGTGATTGAGATGTTTCTGACGGACAGAAGAAGGATCGAGACGGCGAGGAGAAGCGTGAAACGGGAAACGCGAAACGGGACACTTGCGACGGCGACAACTGCGGCAGTATTGTTCTGTCTGGTTGCCGGCGTCCGAGCTGATCCAGGCGGTCGGTTGTACGACGCAGGCAAATACGCCGAAGCATTTGAGTGGTATCAAAAGAAGGCGGAGAAGGAGCAAGACAACCTGCCCCTGTTCTATAACCTCGGCGCGGCCGCCTACAAAGCCGGGCGACCCGACGAGGCGGCGAAAGCCTTCGAGCGCGTGACGGGATCCGCGGACACAAACCTGCAGGCGAAAGCGCTCTACAATCTGGGCAATTCTCACTTCCGGATCGGCGAGGCCGCAGAACAACAGTCGCCGCAACAGGCGATGCCGATCTATGAACGGGCAGTGAAAAACTACGAGCACGCGCTGTTGCTCACCCCGAACGACGCCCATGCCAGACACAACCTCGAAGTCGTGAAGCGAAAGATCGAGGAATTGAAGAAGCAACAGGAGCAGCAGCAACAGCAGCAAGACCAGCAGAATCAGGACGAGAAGAAGGACGAGAACAAGGATCAGAAGCAGCAGGATCAGCAGAATCAGCCAGGACAACAGCAAGATCAGCAACAGCAGCAGAAACCCGAGGACAAACAGAAGCAGGAACAGCAGTCTCCACAACAGCAGGCACAAGGGCAAAAGGACGGAAAAGACCAGCAGCCCACCGGGACGGAAACGAACAACTTCGAGGCAGTGCAGGCGCGAATGCTTCTTGATGCGTTGCGCGAGGACGAACAGAACTGGAATTTCTTCCCCGAGTTGCAGATGAAATCAGCGGATACCGGCGAGCCGGAGAAGGATTGGTAATCGAAATGTCGAATGCCGAATGCCGAATGCCGAAGGGCACACCAAGGCTTGTGCTACGAACGCTGGCGCACTATTGGCGAATCGTTTGTAGTTCAAGCTTTCGCTTGGGTCTTGGCCTGCTGTGCGGTTTGGTGCACTGTTCCTTTGCTGAGATTTCAGTCGTCGCCACGGTGGACCAGAACCGCGTCGTCTCCGGCGATTCGTTTGGGTACAGCATCACCGTCAAGGGCGTGCAAGGTGGCGTCCAACCCAACATCCCCAAGATCGAAGGCCTCAGCTTCCAAGGTCCGTCCACGCAGGTCAGCACCACGTGGATCAACAACCAGGTGAGCCAGTCGCTCGTGTTCCAATACCGGGTCACGCCGACGCGCACGGGTGAGTTCGTAATTCCTGCGGTTGAGATCGAAGTTGGCGGGAAAAAGTATGCGACCGAGCCGATCAAAATCGTGGTGGAGAAAAACGCGGGCGAGGACGCGCTGAAACAAAGCCTCTACGCGAAGGTTCGTCTCGATTCGCCGCAGGTTTTCGTTGGACAGACGGCGCCGCTGGATGTCTGGCTGTTCATCCGGGAAGACGTGCCGTGGAAACAGGTCAGCGCGTTCGACCACGAGGCAGAAGGCCTGGGGTACCGATTCCTGCCCAACTTGAAGAAGGGCTCGAAGGTGGTGGATGGCGTCAACTTCACCGTGTTGGTCGTGGAAGGCGCGATTTCTCCGACCAAGACCGGCAAGCTCACGTTCGGTCCGTGCATTCTTAAAACACAGTTGCGCGTGCAGCGCAAAGGTGGCGGCGGGCCGTTCAATGATCCGTTCTTCGAAAGCTTCTTCGGCAACGCCGAGGTCCGAGAGTATCCGGTGACGCTCGACCCCGTCCCGATCGAGGTCCTGCCGTTGCCCGAACCAGGCAGGCCCGCCGACTTCGCGGGCGCGGTGGGGCAGTGGAAGCTCGAGGTCAGCGCCAAGCCCACCGAAGTCGCCGTGGGCGATCCCATCACGCTGACGGCCAAGATCAAGGGCGAAGGCAACATTGACACCGTGCCGCCGATCCGGCTGGGCGACCTCACCGAGTTCAAGACATACGAGCCTACCTCCAAGACGACCAAGAACGATCTCGGCACGCAGGGCGAGCGTACGTTCGAGCAGGTGCTCATCGCGAAGGACGTAACCGTGAAACGACTGCCCGAGATTCGTTTTTCCTTTTTCAATCCGCGCACCAAGCAATACGAAGTCGCACGACGAGACCCGATCCCGCTGGTGGTGAAAGCCGGCAGCACCGGCCAGACCACGATCGTCGGCGGAGGAGCACCCGTGCGGCCCAAGGAAAAACTCGGCCAGGACATCGTCTATATCAAAGGCAACCTCGGTCCGGTGGCTGCAGTCACGCCGTTCGTGAAGACAGGCGGCTTTCTTGCCCTGAACGTTTTCCCCGTCGTGGCCCTGGTCGGCGCGGTGGCATGGAAGCGTCGCGTGGACAAACTCCGCGGCGACATGGCCTACGCCCGCCGCAGCCGGGCAGCCAAACAAGCGCGCCGACTGTTGGCCGAGACCGGAAGCTTCGACCAAGTCCAGCGCGCGCTGCAGAGCTATCTCGGTGACCGGCTGAACATCCCCGCGTCCGGCATCACCGTGGCGATTGTGGACGACCAACTTCTGCCGCGGGGATTAAAGGCCGATCTGGCGGAGGAGTTGAAGGGCTGTTTCGAGGCTTGCGACACCGCGCGGTTTGCCGGCGGAAGCGGCGGCGCTGATGTCGCGACCTTGCGCGAGCGTGTAGAGCGATTGATTGATGAAATCGAGAAGATCCAACTGTAACACCTGCAACCACTGTGGGAGGCGCCTCCCACTTTGGCTTGTCCTGCTGGCGACGGCTTTCCCGTTGTTCGCGTCGACCGAGAGCGACTTCCGGGCAGCCAACAAGCACTACGATGACGGCAAATTCCCTGAAGCCATCGCGCTCTATGAGAAGATCGAGCCGAAAACGGCACATGTCTATTTCAATATGGGCAACGCGCTCTATCTCGCCGGCGAGCGCGGCCGGGCGGTGTTGAACTACGAACGTGCCCGGCGACTCTCGCCGCGCGACCCGGAAATCCTCGCCAATCTGAAGTTCGCGCAGGAACGGCTCGGCGTGGACGCGGCGAACACGAAGCCCGGCGCGGCCGCCCGGTTCGGAGAGACCGTGGCGTTCCGTCGCACCATGAACGAGTGGGGCGTGCAGGAAGTCGCTGCCGTGTGGTGTACGACCATTCTGCTCGCGCTGGCGATCTGGCTGCCACAAGCACGCCACGTGTTGCTGTGGGCCTCCGCGATTGGATTTCTGTGGTTGGCGGTATCATTCGCCGCGCTGAGCTATCGCGTGGTCCAGGATCGTTCGAGGCCCATCGCTGTTGTCCTCCAAAAGACGGTCGAAGCTCGTTTCGCCCCTCTCGCCGATGCCACCGTCCATTTCAAATTGGTCGAAGGAACCAAGATCGCCATTCGCGAGGACCGCGGCCAATGGCTGCTGGTCGAGCGCGCGGACGGACAACAGGGCTGGGTGAGGAAAGAGGCGGCGGAGTTGGTGGGTGTGAATTGAGTGGAACGGGCATTCCTGCCCGTGCAGGGTCACTTTCTCAGTGGTCGGTAAAGGATGGCCACCCTACTGCGCCTTGATCTCCGTCCAGTACTTGTCGAGCAACGTGGTGGTATCGCCCACGTCCTCGATGAATTCGCAGCGCGCCAAGACTTCCTCCGTCGGGAAGATGCCGGGGTCTTTGAGAATCTCGGGGCGGATGAACTGCCGGGCGGGCACATTGGCATTGGCGTAGTGAACAGCGTTGACGATCTCCGCGCTAATCTCGGCATCGAGGATGAAATCGAGGAACGCGTAGGCTGCCTGCACGTGTCGCGCTTTGGACGGGATGCAGAGGTTGTCCATCCAGAAGGTACCGCCTTCCTTGGGCATCACATAGGCGAATTTATCGGGCTGCTTCGCCGCCAACGCCGCAAGCTGGCCGTTGTAGCCGTGCGCAAGAACGACGTCGCCCGAAGCGAGGATGTTGGCGAAATCGCCGCTGTTGTAAGTCTTCACCAGCTTCTTCTGTTGTTTCAACATCTCCGCCGCCTTCGCCAGCGCACCGGGATCGGTCTCGTTCAACGACCTCCCGTCTCGCTTGAGTGCGACGGCGAAACATTCGCGCATGTCATCGAGCATCAGGATCTTGCCGGCATACCTTTCGTCGAACACGACCTGCCAGCCTTCGACGGCATTGGTGATGACCTGTTTGTTGTAGCCCAACCCGGTGGTGCCCCAGAAGTAGGGGAGCGAGTGACGGTTGCCGGGATCGAATGTCTTGTCGAGCAACTTCGCGTCGAGGTTCTTGAAGTTCGTCAGCTTGGCTTGATCCAGCGGTTGGATGAGCTTCTGCGCAACCAGGATCTTCACCATGTAATCCGACGGCACGACGAGATCGTAGTCCGCGACTCCCGATTGCAGCTTTTCGAGAAGCGCCTCGTTCGAGTCGTATGTGTCCACCTGCGTGCGAATACCGGTGCGCACGGTGAACTTGTCGAGCACGCTTTGTGGCAGGTATTCCGACCAGATGTAGATGTTGAGGGTGTTCTGGGAGGATTCGCGTTTGCCACAACCGACCGACAAGAACATGAGTGTGACGGCAAACAAGCTGAAGCTTGTACTCCAAACCAATCGTTGAAATCGGCGAAGCGTTTGTAGTTCAAGCTTCAGCTTGTCGGGGCTGGATGCGCTCATCATGATCTCGTCCTGTTGTTCGACTTCAGCAATAACCTCTCCGCCGCGACAATCAAGACCACAGTGAACAACAGCAGCAGCGTCGAGACGGCGTTCACCTCCGGCGTCACGCCGACCTTGAGCATCGAGTAAATCTGCAGCGGCAACGTGGTCGCGCCCACGCCCGCCACGAACGACGTCACCACGTAATCGTCAATCGAGATCGTGAACACCAACAGCGCGCCCGCGGCGATCCCGGGCAGGAGCAACGGCAGCGTCACCCGGAAGAAAGTCTGCAGTGGGCTTGCGCCAAGGTCCATCGCCGCTTCCTCCAGGGTTCGGTCGAATCCCGTCAGCCGGGCGCGTACCACAATCGCCACGTAGGAAATGCTGAATGCCACGTGCGCGATCACCACCGTCCAGATGCTCAGCCGCCAATGCATCACGCCGAAGAACGTCACCAGCGCCGCGCCGACGACGATCTCGGGGATGATGATCGGGAGATACAGCAACCCGGTCGTCGCGTCCCTGCCCCGGAAGCGGTACCGATCAATGGCCAGGCCTGCCATCGTTCCCACCACCGTCGCGACCACCGTGGTGATCGTGGCGACGAAGAGGCTGTTCTTCACCGCGGCGAGGATGAGATCGTTGTGCGCCAGCTTCGCGTACCATTCGAGCGTGAATCCCTCCCAGACGGCAGTCTGCTTTGCTCGGTTGAAGGAGAACATGATCAAAATGAAGATCGGCGCGTAGAGAAACGCGTACACGAGCCCGGTGTGGATCGCGAGCCAGCTAGGCACTCTCGACGTTTCACGTTTCACGCTTCACCCCACCTCGCTTCGCGTACCTCGCGTACACCAAGAGCATCACCAACACCACCGCGGTCAGTTCGAACGCGACCGCCGCACCGAACGGTTTGTTGCGCGCCACCGCGAACTGGTTCTGGATCAGGTTGCCCACGAGCATGCTCTTCGCTCCGCCGAGCAGATCGGGCACGATGAATTGGCCCAGGCTCGGGATGAACACCAGCACGATGCCCGCGATGATGCCCGGCATCGTCAACGGCACGGTCACGCGCCAGAATGTGCAGGTTGGACTCGCGCCGAGATCAGTGGACGCTTCGAGCAGCGAGCGATCGAGTTTCTCCAGCGAGGCGTAGAGCGGCAGGATCATGAACGGCAATTCGCCATAGACCAGTCCGATCATCACGGCGAATTCGTTGTACAGAAGGTCGAGCGGCGCGCCGATCACGCCGAGATTGAGCAGCGTCGTGTTGATCAGCCCTTCCGTCCGCAGAATCAACATCCACGCGTAGGTGCGGACAAGGAAACTCGTCCAGAACGGCACCACCACCAGGGCCAGCAGCAGGCTCTTCCATCGTCGCGGCGCGACGACGGCGATGTAGTAGGCAACCGGGTAGCTGACGAGGAGGCACAAGGCCGTCGTGACCAGTGCCATCCACAGCGACCGCCAATAGATGCCAAGATACAACGATTCGAACGAGCGCAGGTAGTTCGCGAGAAATTCGCCCGAGAGAATGTATCGCCCGAGATCGTCCACGGGCTTCAGCTCTCCATACGCGCCGCGCTGCGCGAAGCTGATGACGAAGATGATGCCGAGCGGCAGCAGAAAGAACACGCCGAGCACAAGCCATGTCGGAGCCAACAGGAGGTTCGTAGTCGAGCGCTTCAGCGCGGGCTTGAGAATGTGGCGGCCAGATTTCACGACCGCGCTGAAGCGCTCGACTACGAACTCTCGTTTCATCCCCGTCAGACCTCGTTGAGGATCACCTGGTGCTTCGAGTCCCAGCACAGGAGCGCCTTGCTCCCGAGCCGGAACGCCGTCTCGTCTTCAAACGGCTTGTCATTTTGTTCGCACACGGTGAACCTCTCGCCGCGCGGTGTTTCGACGATCCACACGGTGTTGATGCCCTGATAGACCCGGTCGCGAATCGTCACTTCGAGCGTCGCTTTCCCGGCGGGCGGGTGCAGATGCAAATCCAGCTTCTCGGGTCTCACCACAAACCGCACGCCATTCCCGGTAAAGAAGTTCGACGCGCCCATGAACTCCGCGACGAATCGCGTCCTGGGCCGCTCGAACACTTCGGCAGCGGTGTCTGACTGTTCGACCCGGCCCGCGTTCATCACCGCGATCCGGTCGCTCATCGTCAGCGCCTCTTCCTGGTCGTGCGTGACGAAGATGAACGTGATGCCGAGTCGCCGCTGCAGCGCCTTCAGCTCGACCTGCATTTCCCGCCGCAACTTCTGATCGAGAGCGCCGAGTGGTTCATCGAGGAGCAACACCTGTGGTTCGAGCACGAGCGCCCGGGCCAGCGCCACGCGTTGCTTCTGGCCGCCGCTGAGTTGGTCGGGATGACGCGATTCGAATCCCGACAATTGGACCAGATCAAGCGCCTTCTGAATGGCCGACCGTTGATCGCCAACTGCGGACCGCTTATATCGCAGCCCAAAGCCGACGTTTTCCGCGACGGTAAGGTGCGGGAACAGAGCATAGTGCTGGAAGACCATGTTCGTCGGTCGGAGATGCGCGGGAACAGCCGTCAGGTCCGCTCCGTGGATCCGAATGCGTCCTTCCGTTGGCGTTTCGAGTCCGGCCAGCATCCGCAGCAACGTTGTCTTCCCGCAGCCGCTTGGCCCAAGCAGCGAGAAGAATTCGCCGCGACGGATTTCCAGCGAAACATCGTCCACCGCCACGACTTCGCCGAACCGCTTCGTGATGGATTCGATCGCAACGCTGTATTCGGTAGCCATTCGATTCGCGCCGAAGGCTGCCGAAAGTGGAACGGAAAAGCAACACGCCTGCGTTCGACTACAGACGCCCGCTCCCAATCACTGCGATGGCGGGCCGCCTCCGCCGCGACCGAAGCCCATTCCCCGACCGCTGACGTCGGTCTCCTTGTTGATTCGCTGTACCGAATCCACGAAGGCGGAGACATCCTTTGGCTCGCGGTACCCAAGCTCAGCGGCGAGATGCTCGAGTTGGAGCTGGCGATCCTGGGCTCGCAACTGCCGGTAGCTTTGGAATGTCTGCCAGCTCTCGGCCCGGAGCTCTTGCACCTGTTTCTGGCGCTCCTCCTCGGGGAGTTGCTGGAGTGCTTCCCACTTGCCGCGCAACTCGTCCATCTTCTGCAAGGTGGCGCTGATCTGGTTCACCAAATCCACCTCCTGTTGCGTCTGTGCGGTCTTCAATCGTTCATCGAGCCGGGCGTACTGCTCCTGCATGGCGGCGTCCCGCTGCTGGCGACGTTGCTCGCGCTCTTCCATGAGTTGCTTGTACCGCGCCGGATCGTCCTGGCGGATGCGTTCGATCCAGGACAGGCGGTTCGTGGCTGCAGCCGCCGGGGCGTTGGGGGCGGAAACGACCTGGACCAAGCCGGGCACCGGCGCGACAGTTTCCTTTTGCTGCTCAAGCTCTTTGCGGAGCCGGTCGAGGGTTGCCTGCAACTCAGCGTTGCGCTCGCGCAAGGTGGCAGCTTCGGTTGAAGCAAGGCCGGCAGGGGAAGCGTGCTTGAGCTCCTGTAACTCGGCGTCCTTCTGTTTCAACTCGAAGCGCAACGCATACGACGTCTTGACCGCAAACACAGTCGCCGCGACCAGACCGAGACAGACCAACATCAGGATGATCAGCCCAGCCTTTGAGGGTGTCGTTCCACGTTCTGTGTTCATGCCCACGCGAAACTAATACACCAAGATGGGAACGCGGGGAAATGATTTCGTTCCTGGTGGAGCCGCCTGTGTTGAATGGATGACCGACTTCTGTTACAAGCAGCCCATGGACGCCTCGACGGATGAAGTGCAGCGATTCCTCGCGTACCTCGAAGGGGAAAGAAACGCGTCGCCATTGACGATCCGCAATTACGCGACCGAGCTGCGGTTCTTCCGCGAATGGCTGCTCGCCGAGTTCAAGCCCGCGCCCGCGTGGACGCAGCTCGAACTCATCCACTTCCGCCGGTACCTGATGCACCTCGACAAACAGGGCAAAAGCCGCGCGTCGGTGTTGCTCAAGCTGTCGGCGTTGCGGTCGCTCTTTCGATGGATGATCCGCCAGGGCCTGCTAAAAAAGAATCCCATGTCGGGTCTGGTCTCGCCGAAACGACAGCGCAAGCTGCCGAAGTTTCTCTCCATCGCCGAAATGACGCGTCTGCTCGACGCGCCGATGGAGTTGCTTAAGACCGAGCAACTCGACCGCTGCACAGCCTTGCGCGACCGCGCCATGATCGAGACGATTTACAGCACCGGCTTGCGCATTCACGAACTGGTCGGCCTCAACAACGACGACCTCGATGCCCTGGGCGAGACGCTGCGCGTGCGCGGCAAGGGGAAGAAAATGCGGCTCGAACCCATCGGCGAACCCGCCATCCGCGCCATTCGCGAATATCAACAGGTTGCCGGCAACACCCAGCGCGGCGGGCCGATGTTCATCGGCAACCCCGGCAAACGCCTGACCCCCCGGCGCGTCCAGCAGGTGCTCAAACGCTACCTCGTCAGCGCGGGCCTGGACGCGAACATCACGCCGCACACCTTGCGGCATTCGTTCGCCACGCACCTGCTCAACGCCGGCGCCGACCTGCGCAGCGTGCAGGAACTGCTCGGCCACGCCAATCTCTCGACGACGCAGATTTACACGCACGTCACCACCGACCGGCTCAAAAAGGTGTACGACAAGGCGCATCCGCGGGCATAGAACTGAGTGAACTTCGAACGTCGAACGCTGAACATCGAACTTCGAACAAGAGCAGAGCGCCGCAACTTTTGGTTCGACGTTCGACGTTCAATGTTCAATGTTCGAAGTTAGCGATGTTCATCCTCTACAACATCCTCTTCCTTCTCGGTTTCCTCTTTCTCTCCCCGTACTACCTCTGGCGGATGAGCCGACGCGGCGGGTACGCGAAGGACTTCGGGCAGCGGTTCGGATTCTACAAACCCGAGGTCCGGGAGGCCCTGGCCCGCGGCAACGCGATCTGGATTCACTCGGTCAGCGTTGGCGAGACGCACGCGGTCACGCTTGTGGTGCAAAGACTCCGCGCGCTGCTCCCCGACGCGACGATCGTCTGGTCCACCACCACCTCGACCGGCTACGAGGAAATCCAAAAGCGAACGACTGCCGGCATCGTACCGCTTTATTACCCGCTCGATCTGTCGTGGATCGTGCGGCGCGCGTTGCGGCTCATCCGCCCCCGGATCTTGATCCTGGCGGAATCGGAAATCTGGCCGAACATGATCCGCACGCTCTCTCAGCAGAACGTGCCGGTGGCGTTGATCAACGTCCGCATTTCGCCGCGCAGCCACCGGCGATACCTCAAGCTCGGCACTCTGACGCAACAGACCTTTGCACGCTTGAGCATGGCCGCCGTGCAGGGACAAGAGGACATCGAGCGGTTGGCCGCGCTGGGCGTGGCGCGGGACCGCATCCATGTCGTGGGCAGCCTGAAGTTCGACGCCGCGATTCCGCAGGCAGGCGCGGCGCAGTTCGATCCGTGGGAATTACTTGGCCGAATGGGCGTGCGGCGTGACGATCCGATCCTGGTCGGCGGCAGCACGTGGCCGGGTGAGGAGGAGGTGTTGTTTGATTTGCTGCACGAGTTGCGCGCCGAACTCCCACGCTTGTTCCTCGTGCTCGTCCCACGTCACGCCGAGCGGACCAACGAGATCGTGCAAGTGGCGAAACGGAAACGGGTGCGGATGGCGTTGCGCTCGGAACTGCACCCGGGCGAAGCAGAGTGCCTGCTCGTCAACACCACCGGCGAACTGCGGACGTTTTACGAAACGGCCACGGTGGTGTTCGTCGGGAAGAGTTTGTTCGTGGTCGAGAAGAGCCTTCAGAACCCGGTCGAGCCTGCGGCGCTGGGCAAACCGGTTCTCGTCGGCCCGAACATCGAGAGTTTCGAAGCGATCGTGCGGAAGTTTCTGGCCGCCGATGCGATGGTGCAGGTACGCGACGCGGCCGGACTCAGAGCGCAAGCGCGTCGGTTGCTGAGCAATGCCGTTGCCCGGGAACAACTCGGTGAACGGGCGAAGCAGATCGTCGAACAGAATCGCGGGGCAGTGGAGAGAACGGTGAGTCTGCTGAAAACGCTGATCGGTTCGTAGCAGGCTACCGGTCGAGGGTCACCGCCACAAAACGCGCTCTTGGCAGGACGAACTTCTTCACCGTCACCGAAACCGACTTCGCGCCAAATTCCTCAAGCACGACCCGTGCGATTTCCTCCGCCAGTCGCTCGATCAGGTTGCGCTCGCCGCGTGCCGCCAGTGCCCGGACCCGCCGGGCCACCGCATCGTAGTCAATCGTGTGACGCAAATCATCCGTCTTGCCGGCAGCGGCGAGCGGTTTGGTCATCTCCACGGTGATTAACAACCGCTGCGGCCTGCGTCGCTCCGCAGCGGTGATACCGATTCGGCTGCGGACTTCGAGGTCCTCGATGATAATCTTATCGTTCATGCCTCAGCACGTGCTCGATGAGAGTCCGGGTTGGCGTGTTCAACTCGATCCGCAACGCCTCACCCGGCGGCAGCCACTGAAACTCCTGTGCCTCGTCGTTCAGCCTCACGGCACCGCCAGCGGCGAGACACGTGTAATTCAACAACACGAAATGCGCGGGCTTGTAGAACTCGGGCGAGTTCACGCAGTCCTGTACCATGGCGAAACGCACGTCGGCGACATCGAGGCCGGTTTCTTCCTTCACCTCGCGCACTAATGCCGCTTCGAGCGTCTCGCCCGGCTTCACCTTGCCGCCCGGGATGCCCCAGAGATTGCTCCATTTGCGCGTCCGAAGCATGAGCACGTCGCCCCGTTCGTTGAAAATCAATCCGCCGACGGTCGTCACCGGCGCGTCCGCGCTCCCGCTTTTGTCGCTGAGTTTCTGTCTCAACTCAGCCAGGTGTTCCACGATGAGATCGGGGTTCGCTTCGCGCAGTTGCCGCAGCGTGTTGTAGCCGGTCAGCACCCCACACGTGCGCACGCCCGCCGCGCGGCCCGCGTCGATGTCGTGCGCCATGTCGCCGACGAACAATGTTTCATCGGCCGAGAGACGGTTCTCGCGCAGGAGTTCCGGCAGCTTCGTCACTTTGTCTGGCACACCGACATACGCGCGCGTCAGGTACCCCATGATGGGCATCCGTTTCGTGTGCAGCTCGAAGCTTTCCTCGCTGATCGTGCTCAGGAGAAACGTGGGCATCCTCTGCGCGCGACAGAATTCCAGGAACTCGACCGCGTGCGGCAGCCAGAAGATCGTGTTGCGGATCGGGCGTTTCTTCTCCCAGTACAACCGCTCGACCTTCGGCCAGTCGGCATTGGGCAGGACGCGATCGTAAAACGCCTTCACCGGCAGGCAGAACTGTTCGCGGAACTCATCTCGAGTCATCGCCGGTTTGCCGAACCCGACCAGTACATTGTTCGTGGCCTCCATCACCTGCGTGAGGTCGTCCACCAGCGTCCCCGACCAATCCAGGATGATGTTGCGGATGTTCACCAGCCACGAGGATAGCGTCGGACTCCGCCCTGCTCAATAGCATTTGCACCATACCAGACTCGCGGTCATTATACTTCACGATCGTGAAATATATTGACCGAGACGTTGGACGCGGAGGCTATTCAGTGGGACCGGGCGGCAGCGGTTGCGCAAGGTACTCGCGCTGGCAGGCGCGGCAGAGATCGAACTGCAGTTCGACGTACACGTCGCGCATCAGTTCTTCCTCCGTCATGTTCTTCGCCTGCTCGATCAGCTTCGCGATTTCTTCCTTGTGACTCTTGAGCAAATCCTTACCGCTGATTTCCATCTCGTCATACGCGGCGAGCACCTGAATCTTCACGGTGTAACGAAGTTGGCCTTTCTCCAACGGCTGGCCGCACCGATCGCACATATGGGTGATCGGAGGCATGGAAAACGGGAAGGCTGGAAGGTTGGAAGACTGGCAAAGGCGCGCGTTGCATTGGCTCCGTTCTTCCATCATTCCATACTTCCATCCCCCCTTTCTGCCAGCCGGTCGAGATCCACAAACTCCCATTCGAGCTTGCCGTTCTTGATCTCGATCCGCGCGATGGACAACGGCTGGCCCGCCGCGCGTCGGCCCGTCGCGCCGGGATTGAAGAACAACACACCGTTGTGTCGCTCGGCGTACATGACGTGCGTGTGACCGAACACGACCACGTCGGGCTTTTCCGTCTCGATCTTCTCGCGCAATTCGCGGGGTGGATCCGCCGGATCGCCGACCTGATGCGTGATCAGAAACTTCCTCCCGCCAAACTCGCGCCGCTCGAAGAGCCGGTAGGGCACGCACCAATCCATGTTGCCGATCACGGCGGTGACGGGCGCGACGGTTTCGAGTTGTTCGATGATCGTCGTGCTGCCCACGTCGCCTGCGTGGAGGATGTGTTCGACGCCATCGAACAGCGGCAGGATGCGCGGATCGAGCTTGCCGTGGGTGTCGCTGATGACGCCGATCTTCACGGGCGGAGCGTAGCAGCGGTGGCGTGGGTTTGCAAAACGTCTCGCTACTTCAACTTCAGCAGGACCTGGAAAATCAGGCTGAGCACCAGCCAGACGGGGATCGAATAGAACACAATGGCTCCCACGCCATGCCAGCCGTACTGCATCCAGGGAATGATGTCGGTCTGCAATGGATAGAGCATGATGACGAGGTAACTGCTGAGTCGCAGATGGCGAAAGTACTTCTTGAGTTTCACCCTTCGTTTGCGCAGGCACATCAGGATCGAGACGATTCCCAGCAGGAGAGTACACACGGTGGTGGTGAAAATGATCGTGTTCGCTCCACGCCAGAGGGGTGCCAGACAGTCGCCAAAGTGAGCCCAGCGTTGTCCCTGCGGAAATGCATACCAGAGATCGAGGATGTTCCCGAGGATCGGCATCAGCGAGACCCGGCCCCAATCAATCCCGGCCCAGAGCAGGTTGGCGCCGCCCTGCACCGCGTTCTTGGGTGACGGCTTTGGTTCGTAGAGTTCGCCGAGGAGCCAACTCAGGTACAACGGGATGATGCCCCACGCGATGTCGAGGTTGGCCCATGGCCCGCTCAACAACCGCCAGAAGATGACAGGGTAATCCACGAAGGGATTGCCGGTCAGGCTGGCGTGCATGGGAGATGGTTATTGGTTATCGGTTATCGGTAAATGGTGATTGGGCGGTTCAGAATCGTTACCTCATCCTGGCCTGACAGCCCGCATACGGAGAACCAATAACGAACAACCAATAACGAATTACTTCGTGTTCCCACTCTCCTTCAACCGCACCACCACTTTCTTTTTGCCGCCGTGCCGGTCGTCCCCGACGCTGACAGTTTCGACTTCGGGATCGTTGGCGAGCGTCTGATGCACCACGCGGCGATCGAACGCATTCATGGGCGGCAACTCCACCGGGTCGCCCCAGCGTTTCACTTTCTCGGCGGCTTCGATGGCTTTCTGCGCCATCTCGTTGTTCTGCTTTTCGAGGTAATGCTCGATGTCCACCACGATCTTGCGGGGCGTGTCGGGGTATTGCTTCAGCATCATACGGGAGAGCAGGAGTTTGAGGTCCTGCAGATGCTGACCCTGGCGACCAATCAATCGGCCGGCTTCGGGGGTGGAGACGCTCAGGATGACGCTGTCTTCCAATTCGGTTTCGGTGACCTTGGCTTCAAAACCGAGCATTTCGAGCATGTCCTGCAACACCGAGCCGGGGTCGTTTTCGAATTGAGGCACGAGCGGGGGCGGCTGTTTCTCCGAAGGCGATGGTTGGTTTTCTTCGCTCATCTACTTTTCACCTTGGTTCGGGTTTCGGGTTTGGGCGGCGGGCCCGAGGAGGTTGCCGTCGAGGCGGGCGCGGCCGCATGATGTTTCGTCATCGCCATCTGAATGATGGTGAAAATGTTTTGGACCGTCCAATACACCACCAACCCCGACGGCGTGCCGTAGAAAAAGAACAAGAACATCAGCGGCATCAACATCATCATCTTCTGCTGCATCGGGTCGCCCCCGGTGGGCGTCATCTTCATCTGCCAGATCATCGTGGCGGTCATGACGACGGGGAGCGGGTTGACGGCAAACCCGCCGAGGTGCGCGATGGTGTCGGGTTGCGACAAATCGTGAATCCAGAGGAAGCCATGTCCGCGCAGTTCGATGGCGCTGCGCAACATGTAGTACAGGCCGATGAACACGGGAATCTGGACGAGCGTCGGCAGGCAACCGGCCATCGGGTTGACCTTGTTTTCGCGGTAGAGCTTCATCACTTCCGCGTTCATCTTTTGCGGGTCCGCTTTGTACTTCTCGCGCAGCGCGGTCATCTTCGGCGAAAGCGCCTGCATCGCTTTCATGTTGCGATTGCTGATGGCGGTGAGCGGCCAGAAGAGCAGCTTGATGAGGATGGTGACGATGACGATGACCCAGAAATAGCTCGGCACTCCCCGGTGCAGCAGATTCATGAACTTGAGAAGCAACTCCGCCATCCACTCAATGTATCCCCAGTGCATGACCGCGGTTTGGCCTTTTCCGAGCGCTTGCAGGCGGCCGTACTCTTTGGGGCCGGCATAGATTTGGAATGGATACTGGTAAGTCTCGCCCGCCTTGAGGTCGAACGGGGCCGAGATCAACTGCGCATCAATTGCCCAATCGGTCGGACGCGGCTTGTGCGGATCGAGAACATGGCCCGGGTGCTGCACGAGCTTGCGGGTCGCGCTCAGGCTGTTGGTTGCGTTCTGCGGCATCCACAACAGGCAGAAAAAACGGTCCTCGAGGCCCGTCCAGGTCAGCATCACGTCTTCGTAGCGCACGACCGAACGCGCGTCGCGTCGTGCCCACCAGCTCTTTTCGAAACTGGACGCGTCCACGAACTCCGACTTCTTTCCGTCGCCCCAGCCAAGATAGGGCATATCGAACGTGTCCGTGGGCACCATCGCGGTCGCCGTGCCCATGGCGATCTCGATGCGGGTTTGCTTGAGCGGAGCATTGCCCCGATTCTCGAGCGCAAACACTCCCTCAATCCGAAAGTCTCCGGCCAGCCGGAATTCCTTCGTCAGTTTCACGCCCGCGTCGTTGACCGCCTCGAAGGTCACTGACGACGCGGTGCGCGTCATCGTGTAGGTCGTCTCGCTGTCGAACCCATCCATCCCGCTGATCTGGCCGACGGGCGCTTTTGCAAAACGATTGAGCGTGACGAGATCCGGATCGCCCACATCCTCCTTGTGCTTGGCCAATACCACCCGGCTGATCCCGCCGCCGTAACTGGTGAACTCGACGCGGATGAACTCGTTCTCGAGCGTGGAGGTCTGTTCCGGTGGCTTCGGCGCGCCAGGTGTTTGTGCAACCGGCTTCGTTGCCTCGGCAACGTTCGTCGTCGCAGCCGGAGACGGCGGTGTGGCGGGTTGCGCGACCACGCTGGTCGCTTCTGCAATCTGATTTGTGGCGCGGGCGGCCTGGGGCGGCGCGACCGGTTTCGGCGGCGGCGGCCAGAGCGTGTTCATGATCGTCGGCCAGGCGATGAACAGGACGATGAAGACCACCCCGATGGCGATGGATTTCTTGTCGAACGCGGGGCGATTATCCATGGGCCACCCCCAGTTCCGCCGATTTCGGATTTCGGATTTCGGATTTCGGATTTACCGCGCGCGGCACCGGATCATATCCGCCCTCACACAACGGATGACATCGGAGCAGGCGTTTCATTCCCAGCCAGAGCCCGCGCAACGCGCCGTGTTGCTGGATCGCCTCGATGGCGTATTGGGAACACGACGGATGGAAGCGGCAACAGGCCGCTTGGCCGATCGGCAGGAAGGCCTTCAGAGGCGCGAGCGCTACCCGGTAGGCTCGTATGAGTACTACAAGAATCGTTCGAATCACGTGTCGGACGTGACGCCCGCCCGCCGCCAAAGAGCCAGAAGTTCGGCTTCGACCTCGCGGCAACTGCACCCGACGATGGCGGGGCGCGCCACCAAAATAACAATCACTGGCTGCCTGAGTTTCTGTTTATTCAGTCGGTACGCTTCCCGCATCAACCGCCGCGCGCGATTTCGGACTGTCGCATTGCCCAGTCTGCGGCTGGTGATGAAACCGACCTTGGTCTCCTCGACCGTGTTCCCACTCAACCAACTCAGCGCAAGCAGCCGGCCGCCGAGTCGTTTTCCCTCCGTTCGAACCCGCGCAAAGTCCGAGCCGCGCGTGAGATGTTCACGCTTGCCGAACCGAAATGTCCCTGCGGCACACACATGGCCTGCGCGATTCGCTTCCCGATCACACTGGAGTCAACCGTTTCCGGCCCGCTCGTCGTCGGCGCGCGATCAAGGCGCGGCCCGACTTCGACTTGGATCGGGCCAGAAACCCGTACTGTCGCTTTCGTCGTCGTTTCGATGGCTGATAGGTTCGTTTCATGTTGCTCCAGCGTGCGGGCGGATAGTACCAGCGCGCCGAAACGTGTCAAGGCTCGCGGAGGGGTACGGGATCTGGAGGTTGCAGGCGAGTTTCATCACTTCGCCAACGGCAACAATGAACTCGGAATCTGCCACGTGCTCGGCGATGGCCCGGCGAGTTCAGCGCCGCGACACGCGTGCAATTCGCCGCGCTTGATCACCTGCACGGGCACGAGCCGCTGCCGGGCGGTGCGCGTCTTGCCGAGGACGTCGTACAGATCGAAACTCCCTTGTTCCAGTCGCAGCAGTGTGATGTCCGCCTGCCGCCCGGCTTTCAACAAGCCGAACCGGTCACCGAGCCGCATCGCCTGCGCGGGCGCGTGAGTCGAAGCGCCGATGACCTGCGCGAGCGACATGCCGAGATGGAGAAACTTGCTCATCGTCGTCGGCATGTCGTGGACGGGGCCGTGCACGTTGAACTGGTGAATGTCGGTACTGATGGTGTCGGGCCAGAACCCGTGTTGCTGACATGCCGGCTCGGCGGACGACCACGCGAACGAGCCAATACCATGGCCGACATCGAGCACCACTCCCCGCTCCCGCGCGCGCAACGCGGCGGCGGTCGGTTTGCGATCCGGGCCTGCGAACGCGCTGTCGCGTTGCGGATGATAGAGATGCGTGACGATGTCGCCCGCGCGCATCGCGTTGAGCATTTCGTCGGTCGGGACGTTCGAGGCGACGTGATGCACCATCAGGAACGTGCCGGTCTGCTTCGCCGCTTCGAGCGCGCCTTGGAACGCAGCGCGCTCGTTCTCGATCCGCCCATCCGCCAAGCCCGCCGTCAGCCGCACCTTCGTCCCGATCAGGCGATCCCGGTATTTCTTCACGCACGCAACCGTCGATGGCACATGAAAATAGCGGGCATCACTGAGTTCGCCCATCGCGGGAGGTACGTCGGGATGTCCCTGAAGACATCCGATGATCGAGATGTGGAGCAACGCGAAAACGTCCTCGCGCGCATGCTCGATCACCAGACGATGAAACGCGGGATACGTCAGCGCGCCCGCGGTGCCGGTATCGAGCACCGTCGTCGTCCCCGTCCGCAGGCCGATCTCGTCCGGCGCGAGTCCAAACTGTCCCATACCGGTGAACGCGTGCACGTGAAGGTCAATCAACCCCGGCGTCACGATTAACCCGGTGGCGTCCACGATGGTTTCGCCGCGCGCGGGAAGGTTCGCGCCGATCTCGACGATCTGCGCGCCGGCGGTTCGGATGTCGGCGACCTGAGGTGGCGCGCCCGAACCGTCATGGAGCTGACCGTTGCGGATGAGATAACCTGTCGTCAAGATTTGTCACGCTTTCTGAGCACCCGTTCGAATGCCCTGGCGATTCGCTTCGGGTCTTCCGGTTTCAGTCCCATCGGATGGATGAATGCCCGGCACTCGTCGGATTCGTCCTCGGCGAGAATGATCTTCGGTCGGACCGCGCGCAACTCGTTTTGCAGTGAGCGAGGCATGTTCACCTGCACCGTCGGGAACGGTTGGCCGGTCGGGCTGGGAAAAAAGCAATCGCGCGCCCGATGCCGTGGCGGGGCGGACGCGCGATCCAACTTTCTTCGATCCAGCGCCGCAACGACCAGGTGCCGACCCGCACGTCCATGTCCACCATCTGCAGCCACGCGCTGCGCGCCAGGTCGCGCCGACCGCACAAAATCCCCGACGCCTGCGGTCCCGCGAGATGTTTACCGCCGCTGAACACCACGAGGTCGGCACCGCATCGAATGAACTGCGTCAGGTTTTCTGCGGGCGGCAACGACATTGCCGCGTCCACGATCAACGGCAAGCGGTACCGGTGCGCGAGCCGGACAAGCTGCCTGATCGGCGGGCGTTCCTCGACGTGATACCACGCGCAGCCGATCGCGGGCGTCTTCTTCGTGATCGCAAGCTCGATCTGCTTCAGCGCATCGCGCCGAGGATTTCCGGGCTTGGACAACTCCCGTCTCCTCGCGTGGCGTACCCGACGCAGTGGATGATCTCGGGCACGCCGAAGCGGGGGTAGGGATTCATGGTGAACGTTTTTCCCGCGTTTGTAGGGCGCGAATGCCCCCGTCGCATGCCGTTCCGCGACGAGGGTTTCGCGCCGAGACGGCCTCATGACGGACAGCAGCGCGAAACCGCCGCCCCAAACAGCAGGGGCGGAGGCATTCGCGCCCTACAACATCAGCTTGGTCATTCGAGAAACGCTCCCCTCTTGCACACACATCAGTAGCCTCAATCCAGATGCAGGATCCGTATGCCCTTGAGGATGTCCACCGCGCGTTGCAACGCTGCGTCGATCGGCGGTGGCGTTTTCTTTTTCTCTTTCTCCTTATCATCCTTTTTTTCCGGTTCGTCCGCGGACTCGGGGGGCTGGTTCGTTGCGCCCTTGCCGAGCATCTTCACGAGCGCCGCCTCGTTCAGGCGCTTCTCGCTCTCCGGTTGCTCAACGAACTCCCGCATCTGTTTGCCGCGGCTCAGTTCGAACACCAGCTTCCGTTCGCCTTCGAGCGTGGATTCGACGGGGATGTCGGGCGTGACCCCTTTGGGGAACAACTCGGCGCCGCTGGCAAGCACGACTTTACCGGTGGCGATCCGCACCTTGGTGCCGCTCGGCAGCGTTTCCTCCGACCACACCACCGCCTTGCCGGCGCTGGTCGTGCCGACGATGATCGCGCGCGCCTGTTCCCGCAACGCCCCCGCGGCCGCCTCCGATGCGCCTTCGGTTTCGCCATTGATCAACACCGCGATCTTCCAGTCAATGTACGCCGACGTCTGGGTCGTGGCGTAGCTGGCGACGTTCGCGGGCTGTGGCGACTGGGTGGCAAACAGCTTCTTGTCTTTCAAGAGAAACTTGCTCACCAACTCGGTGGCGTCGGGGTAGGTGCCGCCTTTGGTGAAACGCAGGTCGAGCACGAGGCTGTCAATCTTCTCGCTGTCGAGTTTGTTCAACGCTGAGTCGAGTTCCTTCAACGTCGCCGCGTCGAGTTTGTCGAGCCGCACGTAGCCGATCAGCGATGCCACGCTTTCCGATCGTACCGCGGGCGGTTTGTTCGTGGAGGCCGGGGGCACGTTGGTGGAAACCAACTCCGCGCCGGGTTTGAGCGCGGCGACGATTCCCTGCACCGCTGCTTTGTTCATTTCGACGTCGGCCACCTGCGCGGGGTTGATGTACTTGGTCTGTAGAATCTGAATCAACGCCTCGACGTCGGAACTCAACGCTCCCGACACCGGCGGCGCCGGCTGCGGCGAGGCGGGGGTGTTGGTGGACGCCGGCGCGTTCGTCTCCGCCACCGCGGCGGCCAACCAGGCGCCCAGTAACCAACAGCACAACACAAGCGCAGACCATGGCCGGGCGGTTGGATTTGGTTTTTGATGATTCATCTATGCTCTCCGAATTGTACTGCTGGATGCGACGATCGTCGCAGCCAGCAAGCAAAATCTGATTCGCTACTTTTCCCGTTTCAACGCCCGCGCCGCAATGTCCTTCCGATAGTGCGCGCCCTCGAACCGAATCTTCGCCACCGCTTCATACGCGCGCCCGACCGCGGCGCGGATGTCCTTGCCGAGCGCGGTCACGCCCAAAACCCGGCCGCCATTCGTCAGCACGTCGCCGTTGCTCGACTTGGTGCCGGCATGGAAGACCGTCGCTCCCTCGACCTTCGCGGCGTCGGCCAGACCGTGGATCGCTTTCCCCTTGGCGTACTTGTCGGGATACCCGCCCGAGGCCATCACAACGCAGACGCACGCGTCTTTCTTGATCGGCCATGTCATCGTGGCGAGCCGCCCGTCAATCACCGCCTCCATTGCCTCGAGCAGATCGTAATCGAGCCGGGGCAGGATCGCCTGGGTCTCGGGATCGCCAAACCGCACGTTGAACTCGAGCACCTTCGGCCCATCGTTCGTGACCATGATGCCCGCGTACAACACACCACGGTATTCGATTCCTTCGGAAGCCAAACCGTTTACCGTGGCCTGAAACACCTCCCTTTCGATTTGCTTCAGCAGCGCGTCGGTGACGACCGGCGCGGGCGAATACGCTCCCATGCCGCCGGTGTTCGGGCCCTGGTCGTTGTCGAAGACGCGCTTGTGATCCTGCGCCGATGGCAGCGTGACGAACGACTTGCCGTCCACAAGCGCGAGCATCGAGGCTTCTTCGCCGACGAGACATTCTTCGATCAACAACTGGTCGCCCGCGCGGCCAAACACTCGCTTGTGCATGATCTCGCGCACGGCAGCCTCGGCCTGGGCGAGGTCTTTGGCGATGATCACTCCTTTGCCGGCCGCGAGTCCGTCGGCCTTGATGACGACGGGGAACTTCGCTTTCCGGAGCGCGGCGGATGCCGGTCCCGCCTCGGTAAACGCTTCCGCTTTCGCTGTGGGAATCTTGTGCTTGAGGAGAAACTGTTTCGTGAAGACCTTGCTGCCTTCCAGTCGTGCCGCCGCCTGGCGCGGACCGAACACGCGCAGGCCGTTGGATTGGAACAAATCCACGATGCCGGTGCACAATGGCGCCTCGGGACCGACGACGGTGAGGTCCACCTGCTCCTTGCGGGCGAACTTCATCAGCGCGTCGTTCTCCTCCGCCTGGATCTCGACGCACTCGGCGATGTCGGCAATGCCGGCGTTGCCGGGCGCGCAGTAGAGCTTTTCGACGCGCGGGCTTTGCGCCAGCTTCCAACACAGCGCATGCTCGCGCCCGCCGCCGCCGATGACGAGGAGTTTCATGGGTGGTGATTTGTAATTGGTAATCGGTAATTGGTGAGCGGTGATTCGCCGTTATCCCCGTGACCCGATCCACAACCCACCAATCACGAGCTACTAATTACCAGTTACCAATCCTCAATCAACGATTTTCCTTTCCCCGTTGCGCGCGCTCACTACAATCCGCCGCCTGTGATGCGATGCAGATGGCCCATTATCTTCCTTGCGGCGGTCGTGATCGTCCTGTACGGATGCCGGGCGCACCAACCGCCGAGGGACGTGGCGCGACCCGAACCCGGGAAACCTGCTGTTCCCGTCGCGAAACCTTCTCAACCCAGTTCCATTCCCGTGCCGGTGCCCATACCTGCCACGCCGCGCCCGGTCACGACTGAGATGCGCGGCATCTGGATCAGCGACCCGCGCGGGCTTGACTGGCCGCGCGTGATGAACGATCTGCGCGGTGCGGGATTCAACACGTTGTTCGTCAACTTCAACACCGGCGGCGCCGCGTATTACCCGAGCCGCGTCCTGCCCGTGGTCGCCACGCGCGACGAAATGCGGCTCTGCCTCGATGCCGCGCGCGCAGCCGGCATCCAGGTGCACGCGAAGTTCATCATCTGGTACATGTTCCAATCTCCCCAGGCGCACCAAAACCGCATGGCGCGCGAGAAGCGTTTGTTGCTCGACACCAACGGGAGGATTCTCGTCCAGGGCGACTGGGTCTGGCTCAATCCCGCCGCGAAGATCAACCGCCAGGACCGGCTTGCCGCCATCGCCGAGGCCCTCGCAAGGTACGAGGTGGACGGCGTGCAACTCGATTACATCCGGTACCCCGACAACGTCGGGCGGATCACCACCGGGCGCATCAACCTGAACACGCAGTTCGTGGCCGACGTGCGCGCCGAAATGCAACGGCTGCGTCCCGGCATCCCGCTTTCAGTCTCGAGCTTCTACGACTATGGCCGCGCCCGCAACGAGATGGGACAGGACTGGGTGCATTGGGCGCACAAGGGCTACGTGGATTTTCTGTGCCCGATGAATTACACGCGCGACCCCGTGCTGCTGGACAAATGGATTCGCGCCGAGCAACGGTTGGTCAAAGGCACGGTGCCGATCTATTCCGGTCTCGGCGCGTACATGCTGGCGAGTCCGCGACAGTTGAACGAGCAGATCGCCGTGACACGCCGGGCGGGTCTGTCCGGGTTCGTCGTGTTCGCCTACAATCCGCAGTTCCGCCAGGTCATGCTTCCCGGAGTGCGATTGAACCCGTAAAGCGCAGTCGAGCGCAGGGCGAGGGCGCAATCTCCGTTGCTCCGTTTTCCTCCTTCCATTACAGTGCGCGTCACCATTCACGATGCCGAGCGCTTCGCAGAACGAATACGCGCAGGTCTGGGATAAACTGCATGAGACCATCACGCGGGAAGATTGGCGCGGGTACGATCCCTACGATGGGTTGAACAGCCCGCTGGCGCGCGTCGTGCCGCTCAAACCGTGGCGACAGGCGTGGATCCAATTCCACAAACGTTGCCCGTTCAACCTCCGTCCGCTCGTGGGGATTCATAAACACGTCAATCCAAAGGCACTCGCGCTCGGGGTGTCGGCCTTATGCCTGCGCTATCGGACGCTGGGTCATCACGAGCTGCTCGGCGAGGCCGCGCATCTTGCGTTGCGGATGCTCGAGTTGCGTTCGGCGCAGAGAAAGCAGCTCGCGTGGGGTTATCCGTTCGACTGGCAATCGCGCGCGTTCTTCGCTCCCGCAGGCACGCCGAACATGATCTGCACGGTGTTCGGCGCGAATGCGTTGCTCGATCTCTACGAGGCGACGAACCAGCAGAAGTATCTCTACCTCGCCACGCAATGCGCCGAGTTCATTCTCAAAGACCTTCCGCGCACCGAACGCGCCGACGCATTTTGTTTCAGCTACACTCCGCTCGACCGCAGTTGCGTTCACAACGTCAACCTCCTCGGTGCCGCGACGGTCGCGCGCGCGGGGCGACTCGGGCAGCGGTTCGAGTGGGTGAATGAGGTAAAGCCGTCAGTGCGGTTTTCGTTGGGCGCGCAACGCGAGGACGGAAGCTGGCCGTATGGCGAGGCCGACAATCAGACATGGGTGGACGGATTCCACACCGGCTACAATCTCGTCGCGCTCAAGCAATACCAGGACAACAGCGGCGATCCGGGCTTTCAGCCACATCTCGACCGAGGCTGGCATTATTACCGCGACCACTTCTTCCTCGATGACGGCACGCCGAAGTATTACAACCACGCCGTGTACCCGATTGATGTTCACAGCGCCGCGCAGGGGATCATTACCTTCCTCGACATCGCCCGCGACCGTGCCGGCGCGGAACGAATCGCTCGCTGGACACTCGATCATCTATGGGACGGGCGCGGGCATTTCCATTTCCAGAAGACGCGCCTCTGGACGAACCGCGTGCCGTACCTGCGCTGGTCGGAAGCGTGGATGCTCCTGAGCTTGGCAAAGTTATTGCAGTTAGCGAGGTGAGGGACGAAGCCATGGAAGACTGGAAGATTGGAAAATTGGAAAATTGGGAACTGGTTTGCGGCATCAAACCACGAACTTCCATCCTGCCATCCTTCCATCCTCCCACCCTTCCATTCTTCCAATGAAGCCTCGCATCCTCAACATCGTCGGCGCGCGGCCCAACTTCATGAAGATGGCGCCGCTGATGGACCAGTTCGCGCGGCGACGGGACCGCTTCGAGGCGAAGCTCGTTCACACCGGGCAGCATTACGACGCGCAAATGTCCGATGTATTCTTCGACGAACTCGGCCTGCCCAAGCCCGACATCCATCTCGGCGTCGGCTCCGGCTCGCACGCGGTGCAGACGGCGAAGATCATGGTCGAGTTCGAGAAAGTCGTCGAAGCCGAGAAGCCCGCGCTGGTGATCGTCGTCGGCGACGTAAACTCGACGATGGCCTGCTCGATCGTCGCCGCCAAGGCGCACGTCCCGGTGGCTCACGTCGAGGCGGGATTGCGCAGCTTCGATCGCCGGATGCCGGAGGAGATCAATCGGGTCGTCACCGATTCGCTCTCGTCGTATCTGTTTATCACCGAGGAAGACGCCCGGCAGAACCTGCGCCGCGAGGGCGTGAACGACGACAAGGTCTTCTTCGTTGGCAACGTGATGATTGACACGTTGCTCAAGCTCCTGCCGAAAGCACAGAAACTCGACACGCTGAAGCGGTTCGGTCTGCGCAAGAGCGAGTACGCGCTCGTGACGTTGCATCGCCCCTCGAACGTGGACAAGCGCGAGCAGTTCGCCGGCATCCTCGGCGCGCTCGAAACGATCCAGCGCGAGATTGACGTGCTGTTCCCGATTCATCCCCGCTCGGTGGCCCGGCTCAAGGAGTTCGGCCTCTACGAGAAGGTCGCGAGCTGGCCACGTCTGAAGCTCACGGACCCGCTCGGCTATCTCGATTTCATGAACCTGATGTCGCAATCCAAGCTCGTGCTCACCGACTCCGGCGGCTTGCAGGAAGAGACGACCGTGCTCGGCATCCCGTGTTTGACGTTGCGCGAGAACACCGAGCGGCCCATCACGATCCACGAAGGCACGAACCTGTTGCTCGGCACCGACCCGAAACGGATCGAGACCGAGGCGAAGAAAATCCTGAGCGGCCATGCCAAACAGGGCCGCGTGCCGAAATTTTGGGACGGCAAGGCGGCGGAACGAATTGTGGAAATTCTGGCGGAGAAATTGTAGCTGCGAGCGTGAGCGAGCGGACGGCCACTCGCTCACGCTCGCGGCTACAGAATGCGATGAAACTCGAACTCTTCGGCCTGCACGTGGACAACCTCACCATGGAGGAGACGCTTGCCCGCATTGACGAGTTCATTGCCAGCCGGACCGTCCACCATCACGTCGTTATCAATGTGGACAAGATCGTCAAGGCCCACCGCAACCCGCAGCTTCGCGACATCATCAACGCCTGCGATCTAGTGAATGTGGACGGCCAGCCGGTGGTCTGGGCGGCGAGGTTTCTCGGCAAACCGCTCAAGGAGCGCGTCGCGGGCGTGGACCTGATGCAACGCCTGATTGCCCACGCGGCAGTGAAAGGGTACCGCCTCTACTTCCTCGGCGCGAAGGAGGAAGTCGTCTCCGGGATGGTGCGACGCGTCCGCGAAAAGCACCCAAACGCCATCATCGCCGGCTCACGCAACGGTTACTGGACCGACGCCGAAGAACCCGAAGTCGCCAAAGCCATCGCTGCCGCGCGTCCCGACATACTCTTCGTCGCCATCAGTTCGCCCAAAAAGGAACTTTTCCTCTCCCGCTGGAAACACGAAATCCAGGCCCCGTTCGTGATGGGCGTCGGCGGTTCGTTCGACGTCGTTGCCGGCCTGGTCAAACGCGCCCCGCGCTGGATGCAGCGTTGCGGCTTGGAATGGCTTTTCCGTCTGATCCAGGAGCCGCGCCGCATGTGGCGTCGCTATCTTGTGGAGGACATGCAGTTCTTCGGGATTTTGTTGCGGGAAAAGTTCAGACGCGCCGAAGCAGCCAAGCGAGAAACTGCTAATCAAGAGCGACGCGGGCGCGCGTAGGTAACAGGCTTCTTCTTTCTGGGCGGTAACCCTTTGGTCGTTTCCAGCAGGCTAGCTTGCTCCCATGTTCGTGACGCCGAGGAGGTGTAACGGCCATTGGCCTTGGTCAACGTCGTTTCTTCGGCGATTCGGCGAGCAGCGAGATCGCAGTAGGCCTTGTTATTGTCTATGAGGATGCACTTTCGTCCCGCCGACAGAGCGGCGATGCCGGTGGTGCCGCTACCGCCAAAGGGATCCACCACCAAGCCGTCGGGAGGGCACAAGAGATTGATGAAGAACAGTGGCAGGTCCACAGGGAAAACTGCGGGATGTCCCATGTTCTTCCCCACAAGCGCGAGGCTGATCACGTTCGACGGCAGGACGGTGTGTTTGCCGATCCACTTGGAAATGTTGCGGCCAAAACCGCTGGCGTTGACGGAGTTGTGGCGAGACCGGTCATTCGGCCCCAGCTTCGTGAGCCGAGACTCGACCCAGTCCCCGATCGGTTTACGGACGGCGTCGGCATTGAAATACGGGCGCTTCGATTTCGCGAGGTGGAAACAGTACTCCCATCCATCGCGAAGCCGGGTCGGCCAAAAGCCGGGCATGGGATTGGTCTTGTGCCAGAGGTAGTCTTCAATCGCAAACCATCCCCGCGCGCACAACGCCTCGATCGTGTGCCACACAAACCGATGCCGGACCCCATTGACGATCTTGTCCTTGATGTTGATGACGAGGCTGCCGTCCGGTTTCAGCGCGTCGTAGAATGGTTGGTGAAAGGTCAGGAACCACTCCGCGAATTGGTCGGGGTGGATGCTGTCATAATGTTTGTGGCGTGCGTCTGCATACGGGGGCGAGGTTACGATCAGGTTCGCAGTGCCCGCGTGTTTCTTCAGTACCTCGCGGCTGTCCCCGCAAACAATCTCACACTCAGTGATTGCGTTAGCTTTCATCGGCCACATCCTTCACTTGACCAACCGACTTTCGCTCTGTGACGAACGCTTGGAACTTGAGCGGATCAAGTCTCCCCGTGGACTGTTTCACAAGACCCAGCGCTCGCAGCTTGTCAGACAAGAGTTGTCCGCATGTGGTGCGTTCTGCGAGCGAGTGGAACGGTAAGAACGTACCGACCTGTTGCAGAGCAGCGCGATAGACTGCCTCGGCGTCGCGGCCCGAGACGAAGGGAAACACAAAGCCGGGACTCCATACCTCGCAGTTCGCCGAATAGGGATGACCGTCCCGGTTCCGCTTCATCGAACGTCCCTGTTCGTAAGGCAGTATGATCCCCCGGTGCGGAGTCGCAAAACACACAACGCAGAGATAGGGACGCGTGAGATTTTTCTCCTCCATTGCGATGGACTCCAATCGCCTCACCACACCGGCAACGTCCTGACCGCCGACTGTGTCCGACGATTTCTTCACCGAGATATACAGCCTCAGTCCTTTCGCAAAGCCGGGCGTGTCAATCTCCGCCTCGACATCGCCCTCGCGCTTCCCGTCCACAACGTTGGGAAATCGCGCTCGCATGAGCTCGATCAACAGATACTGGTAGAAAACACCGATCCGCATTCGATGTCGCTGCATTTCGTGCGCGACCGCGTCCAACTCGAAAATCTCTTCCAGCGCGCACTGGCTGAGAAAATACGGACTGAGAATTGGATCGCTCCGTTCTTTCAGGTGCTGCAGACACAACTCGACCAGTTCAGTCGGAGTCTGCGGTGGCTGGGCCAGGTTGCCGTGCTTGTCTTTCAGGCTTCGTTCGAAGGCGTTGCGAATTGCGCTCGTGAGCTGCGGCTCGGCGATGGAATGACTCGGGCGCGGGAAAAGGGATGCATCAGCCAGGAAATCGGCGCGTGGATATTGTTGCAGCTTGATCGCGGGCATCAATCAACCAGTAACAGACCCATCTGCCGATTGCCAGCCTCCAAATTCAAAATGGGAGAATGGTTCTGGATACGAATGCATCGCTTGTCCCGAATCGCCTCGACTACAGGGGTAGTACTTGTCAACAATGCAGCCGATTCCACAACGTTGAGCATCCAAATCATGGCGGACCTGAATCATATCCAAACTGCCGCGCAGCATCAGTTCGATCGACAAAGCGACCGATACGGGCAAGGTCACATCCTTGCAGATGTCTCCGATCTGCAAGCCATCCTTTCCCGGCTCCCGTCGCTGTCCGGACGGACAGCTCTCGATATTGCCACCGGCGGCGGACACACGGGGCTTTATCTTGCCAGCCAGGGATGGCAGGTCACGCTCAGCGACATTTCCGCGGCGATGCTCGAACGCGCGCAGGCGGCGGCGAAGAAGCGCGGGCTTTCAGTCAAAACCCGGCAGCATCCCGCTGAATCGTTGCCCTATACGGACGAGACTTTCGACCTGGTAACCTGCCGGGTGGCACCGCATCATTTCAGCGATCCGGCAGCGTTCGTGTGTGAGACGGCGCGGGTGCTCAAACCCAGCGGTGCATTCCTGCTGATTGATGGCTCCATCGAAGACGGTCAGCCGGAGGCGGAGGCGTGGCTGCATGAAGTCGAGAAGCTGCGCGACCCGAGCCATGTCCGGCTGCTCACGCCGAATGCCTGGAAGCGTCTTTGTGCCGACGCGGGACTGAACGTGTTGCTCGCCGAGTTGAGCTGGCTCAAGCAACCCGACCTCAACTGGTACTTCGACACGGCCGCGACGACGCCCGAGAACCGCGCGAAAGTGCTCGATCTGGTCCGCAACGCGCCGGCTTCGGCGCGCAGGTTGTTCCGTCTCGGCGAGGAGGACGGGAAGATCGTCTGGTGGTGGCAACGGCTGAGTTTGCTGGCGAGGAAGCAGGAACATTGGAAGACTGGAAGATTGGAAGGCTGAAAGAAGCCAGCGCGGCATTCTGCATCACATCGGCGTCGGTTTCCTTTCGTTCCATTCATCCATCCTTCCACCCTTGCCTCCCAACTCGCCCAGTCGGACGTCACCAAAGCGATCGAGTTGATGAAGACTCTCCCCGACGCGCGTCAGCAGGTTCAAGTTCTCGGCAACGTCATCGTCACCTGGGCTTCCGAAGACCCCGAAGCGGCGGCACAGTACATCATGTCGCTCCCCCGCAAGGACTGGCAGCAAAGCTACATTGGCACTGTCGTCTCCCAATGGGCGACCGAAGACCGCGCCTCTGCGCTCACGTGGGCGGAACGACTCCCGGCGGGCGGCTTGCGCGACAACGCGATCCAGGCCGCCGTGAACGTGTGGGCCTCCGAAGACACGGCGGCGACGGCGGTGTATGCCCAGAACCTGCCCGCCGGCCAGACACGACGGAACGTGCTCTGCACCATTGCATCAAGCTGGGCAAACTAGGACATCGCGTGTGCCACCGCCTGGGCGCGACGGTTCTCGGACGAACAGGATCGCGGCGCGGTGTTCCCAGCCATCGCAGGCGCGTGGGCACAGCAAGACCCGCAGGAAGCCGCGGCGTTCGTGGACAACCTCCCGCAGGGCCAGGCCCGGGAGAACGCGCGCAACAACGTGATTCATCCGTGGGCCGAGCAGGATCCCGCGGCGGCGGCCGCATGGATCGCCCGGTGGCCTGAAGGATCGAACCGCGATTCCGCCGTCCAGACGCTCATCTCGAACTGGGCGCAGTACGATTCCTTCAGCGCGTCCGTGTGGCTGCAGCGGCTGCCACAGAGTCAGTCACGCGACAACGCAATCAGTTCGTTTGCGCACGCGATTGTGTACAGCGATCCGGACGTGGCGGTGGATTGGGCGATGTCCATCACGAACGAAGCGACGCGGTACAGCCAGGTCGAGGCGCTTGCCTACAACTGGCTCAACAATGATCCCGCCACCGCGCGGCAGTGGATTCAGCAGGCACCGCTGCCCGAGGAGACGAGGACGCGGTTGTTGGCGCATCGAACAGCGTCGGTCGAGGAGTGAGTCGCAAATGACGACCGGTCAATGTCGGAGGCGCCTCCCACATTCGTCTGTCCGGCACGGAGCGGTTCTTCCATCTACTTCTTCACGTACACAATCACATTGCGGCTGTTATTGTACGGTTTGCCATCCTCGGCGCCGCGAACCAACACGCTGGCGCTGACCCGTATGCTCCCGGCCGCGTGCAACGCGGCCATGTCCACGGGGTAACCCTTGCTGATGACCTGGCCGGGCTCGATGTTGAAAAAGGGAACGCTGTGGCTGGCCCCGTCGAGCGTCACATCGAGCTGCACGTGGAACAGGTTCTCCGTTCCCCGATTCTGCGCCGCGACGAGGAGCGTGCCTGCGGCTTCGTCGAGGACGATCCCTGCCATCGCCATGTCGTAGATGCCGCGTTGATCCCGGTCGAGCGCACGATCCAGGTCGAGAATGCCGTAGCCAAACTCGTCATCGTGACCGGGTTCACCGGTGTCGTTGCTGTACTGCAACAGAATCGCCACGGCATTGCTCGATGTCATCTGCGAACTCGACGAGAGCAGCGTCGCGAGCGCGCCCGACACGAACGGCACCGCCGCGGATGTGCCGCTGAAACTGACGATCTTGCCGTCCGTCCATGCGGCGTCCACGCCGAGGCCCGGCGCCGCCAGGTCCACTTCCTCGCCGCGGTTGGCGAAATACAGGTGCCGGCCATTCGCATCCACCGCCGTCACCGCGATCACGCCCGGGTATGCCGCGGGATACGAGACGCCATAGACCGAGTCGTTGCCCGTGGAAGCGACTATCATGACCCCGTTCAGCAGCGCGTACGTGACCGCTTGCCCAAGAATGAAACTGTCTCCACGCGTGCCGAGGCTGATGCTGATGATGTCCACGCCGCGATCCACGGCTTCAATGATGGCCGTCGCAACCGCGAACCCGTTTCCGACGCCGTCACCGGACGCCACGCGAATCGAAAGGAGATCGGTGGATGGCGCGACGCCCGCCGCCTCGGGCGAGCCACCGGCAAGAATCGAGGCGACCGCCGTGCCGTGGCCCGCGTACGGGCCTGCGGCGCTCGCGTCCGCATCGAGCAGATCGAGCCGGGTGATTCTCGTTCCGTCAAATGTGTTGTGGTCCGCGATGCCCGTGTCGAGCACCGCCACCGTGACGCCCTTGCCCCAGTCGTGTCGGTGCCCTTCGGCGCCGACCCAGCGGAGCGCCTTGTTGCCGAACGGCGCGTACAGTCCCTGGGGCAACTCCACATCGCGGTCGGTCGTTTCGGGAACGCGCACCCAGTAGTTGTTGCCCACGTCCGACGGCGACGGGGCGTCGTTCAACAAACCGATCAGCTCCTCGCGATCCTTGACGCGGATGCGAACGGCGTTGAACTTCGCGATTTGCCCGAGCACGTCAATGCCCTTCTCCCTCGCCCGCTCCAGAAACGCCTGCATGTCCGCCGCGGTGCGAAAGCGCAGGATGTATTCGTTCGGGATCGCGTCGGGCCCGGGCTTGTGGAACGTGATCCTGGACAAGTCCGGCGGGGTTGCGTCCAGACGCGAGCCGGTGCGTGTTCGGCGGGAGGTCGGTGGTTCCACTGTCCGGCCGATGCTGCGATTCAGGGAATCCTGTTTGCGGGATGAATCGGTGGCAGCATCTCGCTCGTGGGTGCGGGTGAGAAGCAGCAACACCACGAGCGCCATCGCGCCGACAGCCAACAGGAAAATACGCCCTCTCATGGAAAGCCAATAGTAGCCGAGTTTGGCGCGATGGCAAACCGCAGCGATCAATGAGATGCGCGAGGGACAACTGAATGTCTTGCTTTTCCGTTGGACGGATTCATCCTTCGACGCGGAAAGGATTCTCATCATGGAAGAAACAACAGTGTATCGCCTCGCCTACGAAGCGGCGAAGAAGGCGCTCGCGGAGACCTTCCCCGAGGACCAAACCGAGGTTTCGATCGCGCCCAAGTTCTATCAGGGAATGCTTTTGATTCGTCCCAAAGACCCCGCGATGGCGCCGAAGGAAGTGCCGCTCGATGTGTTCTTCAAGAAGATCATCTCCGTCCGCAACCAACTCCGCGTGCTCGAACAGAAAATCAACGCCAGTTCCAAGCTCGACGAAGCGGAGAAGATTGATCTGCAGTCCTACCTCACCCGCTGCTATGGCAGTCTCACCACGTTCAATGTGCTGTTCAAGGATCAGCAGGACCGTTTCGTGGGACAAAAGGGCGAGGGCGAATAGGCAGGGCGCCGGTGCTGCATGGTGCTGTTGGGCATAGACGTGGGCACACAAGGGGCGCGCGCGCTGGCGTGCGATGCCGCCGGCGTCGTTCTCGCCGAGGCCGATGAATCGTTCGCGGAGTTCTCCATACCGGACCGTCCCGCCGGCTGGATCGAACAGGACCCGGCTGCCTGGTGGGCGGCCACGACGCGCGTGCTGCGACGGATTGTGCGCGGGTTGGGCGAACGAAGCACGGGGATGCCGGCCGTTCAGGGGATCTCCGTCACATCCACGTCGGGCACGGTCTGTCTCGTGGACGAACACGGGAATGCGACCCGCTCGGCCCTCCTCTACAACGACCGACGATCGGAGGTCGAGGCGGAGGAGGTCAATCGAGTTGGCTCGACGCTCACCGAGAAGCTCGGTTATCAGTTCGCCTCCTCGTTTGCGCTGCCGAAGCTCTTGTGGTTGCAGCGACACGATCCCGATTCCTTTGGCAAGGCGCGGTATCTTCTAAGTCCAACCGATTTCATCATCGGCCGATTGACGGGAGAGTTTGGCACGACGGATTTCACGAACGCGCTGAAGACCGGCTACGACCTGATCGAGAAGCGTTGGCCGTCGTTCATCGAAGAAAAGCTCGGCATCCCCATCGCGAAGCTGCCGCGCGTGGTGGCACCGGGCGCTCGGGTCGGGCAACTCTCCGCTGCGGCCGCGGAGGAAACGGGACTGACCGACGGCGCGCCCGTTCTGGCCGGCATGACCGATGGCTGTGCATCGCAAGTCGCCACGGGCGCGGTCGGGTTGAACCAGTGGAACAGCACGCTCGGGACGACCTTGGTGATCAAGGGCGTGACGCGCGAGTTGATCCGTGACCCGGCGGGGCGCGTGTATTGTCATCGTCATCCCGATGGTCATTGGCTGCCGGGCGGCGCGAGCAACACGGGCGGCGAATGCATGGCTCGGCGGTTCGATGCAGCCAAGTTGCCGGTGCTCGCGGCGGAGGCGCTGCGAATCGCTCCGACCAATCTGCTCGTTTACCCGCTGGTAAGAACCGGCGAACGTTTTCCGTTCGCCAATCCGAAGGCGGCAGGATTCACCCTCGGCCACCCCACGAACGAGGCTGAGTTGTACACAGCTCACCTGGAGGGCATCGGTTACATCGAACGGCTCGCCTACGAGGTGTTGAACCAACTCGGTGCCGTGCCGGGTGAGGAAGTGTACGCCGCGGGCGGCGCCGCCAAAGTGGACGCCTGGCTTCAGATCCGTACCGACATCCTGCAGAAGACGTTGCTCGTGCCGGCGAACAGCGGTGGCGCGATGGGCGCGGCGATCATCGCGGCGGCTGGGACGATGCACAACGGCATCGTGCCGGCCGCGCGGGCGATGGTGCGGATCGTCAAGCGAGTGGAGCCGCGCCCTTCGATGAAGTCAGCATATCAGGAACGCTACCAGCGATTCTGCGCGGCATTGCGTGAGCGCGGCTATCTGTAATGAAGGCCGAGCGGCAAACCTCCGTGCCAATGATTTCGTCCGGTCCGCCCGTCCCGAAGGTGAGCCGGGC
The DNA here is from genome assembly GCA_964582645.1 of uncultured Verrucomicrobiota bacterium. GTDB lineage: Bacteria > Verrucomicrobiota > Verrucomicrobiia > Palsa-1439 > CAZOTB01 > CAZOTB01. The sequence continues at coordinate 67,770 of CAZOTB010000005.1, forward strand.
TTCTCCACGATGGTGATGGGCAGGGCCACGTTCAAATCAATGGCCCATGGAACGTCGAAGTTGATTCCGATCGCGTGGGTCACGTTCACCAAGGTGCTGGTGGTGCTGGAGCTGTAGGTGTCGTCGGGCAGGCGCACCTCGAATTCGACGCGCGAAGACTTGCCGGCACCGAGCTGCGATGCATCGAACGGCTCGTAGATCCGCAGCAGCGTTTTGGTCGAGACATCGAACTCTAGCGGAAGGTCCACCCACGCCGTGAGTTCATAGGCAATGCGGGAACTACCTCCGCTCTCGAAATCGGCCGGCAATGCGGGTGGCAGGAGAAACGCGAAGTTGTACTCGTGCGCTCCCGCCGGCAGGATTTCGTAGCGACCCTTGGAGAAAAAGCCCTGGATCGCGTCGTTGATCAGTTCCGCGGCACTGAGGCTCGGACGGCCAAACATCGTCTGTTCCTCGTCAATCAGCGTGCGGGGTTCGGTAGGGGTGCGGCGGTTCTTTCCCGAGCCGGTGCTCCAACTCGCGCGCTCGAAGCCTCACGCCTCGCACCCGGAGGGAATGGTCCATGTTTAAGACGCAGCGGCCCCGGACTGTATCGCCGCCCGTGTAATCGTTCTGTTCCAACTCAGTTCGAATGGAACTCATGCACAGTGCTCTCTCCTATTGGCGACCAGACTCCCGGTCAAGGATGGGTCGGAGTTGATTCGCCAAAAGACGGGCTTCGGATACCGGCTGTTGACAAGGGAAGCCTGGTCTTGTTGTGGTATCTCTGCACGTCAAATGGAAGGGAAGCCTATGAACAACTGGCAAAGCCGATTTCTGATGGCGGTCGCCTTCGCCTCGTTCACACCGGGTGCATGGGCGGGTGAGATTCACGAGGCGGTGGGTAAAGGCGACGTGGCCAAAGTGACATCGCTCCTCAAGTCCAATCCCACCCTGGCGAACGCCCCCGGGGACGATTTCCGACAATTTCCCCCACTGATGATCGCCGTCGAGGGAGGCCGCACGAACATGGTCGAGTTGCTGCTCAAACTCGGCGCGGACATCAACGGCGTGAACAACGACAACGAAACCGCCCTGTATCGCGCTTCGATGTGGGGCCGTGCGGACATGGTAAAACTGTTGCTCGTTCACAAAGCCGACGTGAACGCCGGCGCCAAGTCCGGGCGAAGCCCGGCGCTCGAAGTCGCGGCGCTCAATGCCCATGCAGCGGCGGTTGAACTGCTCCTCGCCCACGGAGCGAAGGTGGACGCCAGTTACGTGACCTACATCGAAAAGGTGGCTTCCGATCCGATCCTGGAGAAGCCGGAGCAGGCCGAGAAGAAGAAGGCGTATCAACGAGTGATGGAGTTGCTGAAAAAACAAGTGGCCGAAAAGCCGTCGCCCAAACCGTAACACAGGGCGATCTCGTGCGAACCGGGTAAGTTACGTGAGCATTTTCAAAGCATGCGACATTCGCGGTCGGTACGGCTCCGAGTTGAACGCGGACGTTGCCGGGCCGATTGGTCGCGCGATCGGTTCGGAACTGGCCGGCAAGACCGTCGTTGTGGGCGGGGACGTGCGTCCGAGCACAGAGCCGCTCAAGTCGGCGTTGATTCAGGGATTGATCGCGTGCGGTTGTCGCGTGCTGGACCTCGGTGTTCTTCCGACGCCCGCGTTCTACTTCGCAAAGGATCATCTCAAAGCTCCCGGCGGCGTGATGGTCACCGGCTCGCACAACCCACCCGGCGACAACGGGTTCAAGATCAGTCTCGGTAACGAAGCGATCACGGAGGCGGAAATTGAGCGAATCAAGCAACGCGTGGAACGCAGCGAGTTCGTGAATGGCAAGGGAAGCTGCGAACGGATGGATGTCATCGCCGCGTACGAGGATTTCCTGCGAAGCAGATTTCGCAAAACAGGCGGCCTCAAGGTGGTTGTGGACGCCGGCAACGGTTGTTATTCCCAGATCGCGCCCCGGGTGCTGCGCGATCGCGGCTGCGAAGTGGTGGAGTTGTTCTGCGAACCCGATGGACGCTTTCCGAATCGCTCACCAAATCCCGCGGTGGCCTCAAATCTCAAGGTGCTCTGCGCAAAAGTAGCAGAATCGGAAGCCAACCTCGGCGTGGCCTACGACGGCGATGGCGACCGTGTGGTCTTTGTGGACGAGCGCGGGCGCGTGGTCGAAAGCGATGTGAGCCTCGTCTTGTTCGCCCGCCATTACCTTCGGAAGCGACGGGGCGATGTGGTGTACGACATCAAGTGTTCGAGCGTCGTCGGCGACGAAACTCGCAAGGCGGGCGGAACGCCGATCATGGAGAAATCGGGACACGCGTTCATCCGTCGCACCCTGATGGCGCGCAACGCGGTGCTGGGCGGCGAGATCAGCGGGCACTTTTTCTTTGGAGACCTGGGCCGCGACGACGGGCTTTACGCGACACTGGTCATGCTCGATACGGTCCGCGCAGACGGACGCGGGTTGGCGGCGATGTCGGACAGCGTTCCGCGCTATTTCATCACGCCCGACCTGCGCCTGCCATGCCCCCCGGAGCGGTCAGGACTCCTGGTGCGCGAGTTGGAGGAGGCGTTTCGCAACGAGCCCGGGTGCAAAGTGAATACCCTGGATGGGGTGCGAATCGCGTGGTCGGACGGGTGGGCATTGGCACGGCCGTCCGTGACGGAGCCGCTGCTGACGATGCGGTTCGAGGCGCACAGCGAACGACGGCTTGCAGAGATCCGACAGACGATCCTCGCGCGCGTTCCTGCACTGCGGGGCCTCATAAAGTAGCCGTCCGCCGCTCACGCATTCTTCTGCCCAGCGTCGCATACAACATGTTCAGGTGTCTGAACAGGGGGCGCGACGACGCTTGCAACCGCCTTCCGCCATCTGCTCGGAATCAACTGCTTCCTATCTCACCGAGTTCGACACACTTACGACTCAACACTCTGTCTTTCGCTGGAATCGTTTTCCCTGATGGCACTGCGGATGCGTAGCGCCCATGCCAGCAGCCCACCGACCCCAAGGAGGCGGTGGGTTGCTCGACCCACGGTCGCAAGGAGGACATTATGTTGGGGAAACTTACTCGGTTCACAATGGGGATTCTGGTTTCGGGAACGATGCTCGTTCCATCGCTTGCCAGCGCCTTTAACGCGCAACTCCAGGGAAAATCATTCGGCGGCACCAACTGGATCGCCAGCAATCTGAGCGGCTGGCACGAACTCGACCTGATCCCGATGCGGGTGTATCTCACCGGCGGTCCTGCCACGAACAAGGTGATCACGGTGCACTTCGATCACACCCGGTCTTCGGGCAAGCTGGTCACACCCGGCGTCCAGAATCTCAGCCAATTTGTCGCCTCTCCCAACGTCACGATCACATCGGCGCCAATTCTGACCGACCAGGTCGGCGATGTGTGGGCCTATTCGTTCACCGTCAGCCTCAACAACAACAGCGCCGGATACGTCGAATTTCGCGCGCGCCTCGGTGCGGGAGCGCACCTCTTCCCCGGCAGTTCGCTGGCGCTCGGCGGAAGCCCGTCGCTGGGGAACGTCCAGATTTCAAAGCCCGCCGCCGCGATTGGCGATCCCGACCTGGCTATCACGAAGAGCGGTCCCGCCACCGCCAACCCCGGCACAACCCTTTCATACACCCTGACCTACACCAACCAGGCCGGCAGCGCCGCCCTGGGCGTGCAGGCGACGGATATCCTGCCCGACGCGGTGTCGTTGCTCAACTGCTCCGGCTGCGAGCGGGTCGGCAACGAGATCATTTTTGACCTCGGCGATCTCGAAAACGGAGACGGGGGCTCGTTGACGTACGAGGTCACGCTGGACGCCGGCGCGACCGGCGGCATGACCTTCACCAATCACGCGCAGATTTTGAGCGCGGAAGACGACGCCGATTATGCGAACAACGTCGCCGAGGTCACGACGACGGTGACGATCGTCTGTATCGAGCCGAGCATTGCCGCCGATCCGCAAAGCCTGTCTGTTTGCGAAGGCCAGGAGGCCGCGTTCAGCGTCGCTGCCAACGGCACCGCCATCCAGTATCAGTGGCGCAAGAACGGGGTGAACATCCCCGGCGCCACCGACAGCAGCTACACCATCGCTTCGGCCAGCGCGGGCGATTCCGGGTGGTACGACGTGGTCATCACCAACGCCTGCGGCTCGATCACATCCGTCGCCGCAACGTTGAACACGCTCGACAGCGAGCCGCCGGTGCTCGGCACCTGCCCGTCCGATGTCACCGCGAGCACGGACGCGGGCATGTGCACGGCCACGGTCACCTTCAACACGCCTTCGGCCACCGACAGTTGCACGACGCCATCGGTGCAGTGTGAACCCGCATCCGGCAGCGCGTTCGCGATCGGCACCACCACCGTCACCTGCACGGCGACGGATGGCAGCGGCAACACAGCCAACTGTTCGTTCTTCGTCACGGTGCAGGACGACACCGCGCCCGCGATCACATGCCCGGCCGACATCCAGCTCGAGTGCGGAGCGTCCAGCGACCCCTCGAACACCGGCAGCGCGACCGCGACGGACAATTGCACCGCCAATCCGACGCTTACCCACAGCGACCAACCCGTCGCGGGAGGGCTCCAACGCACCTGGAAGGCGACCGACGAGCACGGTAACGAGGCGACCTGCGTCCAGACGATTCAGATTGTGGACACGACCGCGCCGACCATTACCGCTCCGGCCGATGTCGAGGTGAAGCCGGACCCGGATCAGTGCACGGCTTCGGTCGTGGAACTCGGCAGTCCGTCTGCGTCCGACATTTGCGGTTCGGTGACGTTGAACAACGACGCCCCCTCGGCGTTCCCGGTCGGCACGACGATCGTGACCTGGACCGCGACCGATGAAAACGGCAACACCTCCACGAGTCAGCAGTCTGTGACCGTGGTGGACAATCAATCGCCGACCGTGAGTTGTCCCGCCGACGTCGCCGTGAGCACGGATGACGGGCTGGACACCGCGTCGAACGTCAGCCTGGGTTCGCCCACGGTCAACGAAAACTGCGGCAGCGTCACGATCCAGAACGACGCGCCTTCTACTTATCCCATGGGCACAACGATGGTGACCTGGACCATCACCGACGAGGCGGGCAACACGACGACTTGCCAACAGCAGGTCAGCGTCGGCGACAGCCAGCCGCCTTCGATGGAGTGCCCGTCGAGTGTGCTCGTCGAGGCGGAGCGCCAGGCGACGGAGGCAGTCGTCAATTACTCCGAGCCGGCGGCCACGGACAATACCGGCATCCAGTCGGTGCTGTGTGAGCCGGTCTCGGGAAGCCCGTTCCCCATCGGCACCAACCTGGTGAAGTGCACCGCGACCGATAACCACGGCAACACCGCCACCTGTTCGTTCGACGTGATCGTCGAGCCCGCGGGCGGGGAAGAGGCGGGCGGTCCGTCCGACGTGGATCTGTATGTCAGCAAGGGCGTGTTCGCGATCAACCGCACCAGCGAAAACGCCGATCGCCTGATCATCAAGGGCAAGATGAACCCCCGCGGTTGCGCTGCGGATATGTCGGGCGCCACGATCACCATCCGCGTGAATGGCACGCCGGTGCTCGGCCCGCAGGCGCTCACCGCAAAGGGAACGTTCGCCGCCGCGACGGGCAAGGGCAAGTTTAGCAACAAGAACGGTAAGTATGCGTTCTCCGTGTCCGGTGTGGACATCGCGGAACTCGTCGGCCTGCCGAACGTCACCGGCTCGGGATTGGTCGCGGTGACGGTCGAAGTCGAGATCGAAAACGCCGGCCTGGCGACACCGGTGGTCACGGGTGAGTTCGAGTTCGCCTACAAGTCGGCGCAAGACAGGGCCACGGCCGGCAAGTTCTCGTTCAAGAAGAACCGCACGCTCACGGGCGCGTACAACCTGAACCGCACGTCTGCCAAGATGGTGGGTCACGGTTACGTCTTCTCCGCGCTCGGCCCGATCCTGCTCGATGGTTCCATGCCGGTCGTGCCAAGGGACGACATCATCCTCACGATTGGCGGACAGGACATGGTGATCCCGATGTCCTCGCTCGTCCGCACGGGCGAGGATGACGCAACCAGCATCTACACGTACAACGCAAGCCTGGGCGCGGTGCCGGGATTGGCGCAGTTCGTCCTCGACAACAGGAAGAGGGCGTTCCGCGTCATCACCTCGGAACTGGACGCCACGGGCCTGCCGATGCCCGGCAACGGTGAACCGACCGCCCACAATCTTGAGTTCACGATTGACTTCATGACCGACGGCGGCAACCAGATCGCCGAGAGCATCGTCGAGCCGAAGCGCAAGTCGCCGACCGGAACGGCGTGGAAGCGGTAATGTCCGGAGCGGCCGGCAGCGAGTGCCGGCCATGGTTTCCTCCAAAAAACAACAGGCGGGCAGCACTGCGTGGGGCTGCCCGCCTGTTGCGCTCCAGCCGGAGTGGAGGGAACGCCTCCGCTGGTCGCCGCGCGGACGCTCGCTTTCTGACCAACTTCTCACCCCACATGTCCAGCCTCCTGAACAGCCCACAGCGTGCATTCGAAGCGTCGAGGTTACCATTTTGTCCATGATGCCATTTCTCCATCTCTGCAGAATAGAAGCACTTGTGACGCGGCACAGAACGGCCATGGCGGGTGGTTTCCTCGTGCTGGCACTGCGAGTGCATAGCGCCCATGCCAGCAGTACGCTGACCCAAGGAGGCAGCGGAGTGCTCGACCCACGGTCGCAAGGAGGAAATTATGTTGAGGAAACTTACTCGGTTCACAATGGGGATTCTGGTTTCGGGAACGATGCTCGCGTCGTCCGTCGAAGCCGCTTTCAACGCACAGCTCCAGGGACAATCGTTCGGGAGCACCAACTGGATCAGCAGCAATCTGAGCGGTTGGCACGAACTCGATCTCATCCCGATGCGAGTGTATCTCACCGGCGGTCCCTCTTCGGGCAAAGTGATCACGGTCCAGTTCGATCACTCCAGAAGCTCGGGCAAACTGATCACGCCCGGCGTTCAGAACCTCAGCCAGTTCGTCGCGTCGTCCAACGTGACGATCACCGCGTCCCCGACGCTCACCGACAAGGTCGGCGACGTGTGGGCGTACTCGTTCACGGTCAGTGTCAACGACAACAAGGCCGGCTACGTCGAGTTTCGCGCCCGGCTCGGCGCAGGAGCGCACAACTTTCCCGGCAGTTCGCTGGCGGTCGGCGGAAGCCCCTCGCTGGGCAACCTCCAGATCGCGAAACCTGCCGCGGCGCTTGGTGATCCCGACCTGGCCATCACCAAGCTCGGCCCTGCCAGCGCCAACGCCGGCGACACCATTTCCTACAACCTGACCTACACCAACCGCGCTGGCACTGCCGGCACAGGCGCGCAAGTCACGGATATCCTGCCCGGCGGGGTGACGTTGGTGAGTTGCTCCGGCGGATGCACGTTGATCGGCGACGAAATCGTATGGGACATCGGCGACGTCAACAGCGCCAACGGCGGATTGTTGACGTACCAGGTCATGGTGGATGCCGGCGCAATGAGCGGACTATCCTTCACGAACCACGCCCAGGTCCTGAGCGCGGAAAACGACGCCAACTACTCGAACAATGTTGCCGAGGTTGTCACCACGGTGGCGAGCGGCTGCGTCGCGCCAAGCATCGTTTCCGACCCGCAAAGCGCCACCAACTGCAGCGGTCAGTCGATCACTTTCAACGTCGCCGCCAACGGCACATCGCTCCGCTACCAGTGGCGCAAAGACAGCGCCAACATCGCCGGCGCCACCAACAGCAGCTACACGATTTCTTCGCCGACCGTGGGCGATGCGGGCTCGTACGATGCAGTGATCTCGAACACCTGCGGTTCGGTCACGTCGGCAGCGGCCACATTGAGCGTTTCCGACAATACGCCGCCTGTCCTCGGTAATTGCCCGGCTGACATCAGCGTGAACAACGACGCCGGTGTCTGTTCGGCCAAAGTCACGTTCACCGCGCCAACCGCCACGGACAACTGCGGCAGCGCGACTGTGTCCTGCGCGCCGGCGTCGGGCAGCGATTTCCCGAAGGGCGCGAGTCTCGTCACCTGCACCGCCACCGATGACAGTGGAAACACCGCGAGTTGCACCTTCAACGTGACCGTGGCCGACAACGAGTCGCCGGTCCCCACCTGCCCGAGCGACATCACGGTGAGCACCGAGGCCGGCCAGTGTACGGCCGATGTCAGTTTCAGTGCTTCGGTCAGCGACAACTGCCCGGGCGCAACGATCGCGTGCGTGCCGGCCAGCGGCAGCACGTTCGCCATGGGCGCCCACTCGGTCACCTGCACGGCGACCGATGCCAGCGGCAATACCGGCACGTGCGGCTTCTCGGTCATCGTCAACGACACCGAAGCGCCCGTGGCCACCTGCCCGAATGACATCACAGTCAGCACCGATGCCGGCAAGTGCACCGCCGACGTGAGTTTCGGAGCGTCGGTCAGCGACAACTGCTCAGGGGCGAGCATCGCGTGCGTCCCGGCCAGCGGGAGCACGTTCGACAAGGGCACGACCTCGGTGGCTTGCACCGCGACAGATGCGAGTGGCAACACGAGTTCCTGCAGCTTCAACGTCACGGTCAACGACACCGAGTTGCCCGCCATCATCTGCCCGAGCATCATTACGGTCGCCTGCGACAGCGAAATTCCCGCAGCGGACGTCAGCGCCGTCAGCGCTTCGGATAATTGCAGCGGCGTGACGGTCGTCCACGTGGGCGATGTCTCCAACGGCATGAGCTGTCCGGAGACGATTACGCGCACCTACAAGGCGACTGACGCGTCGGGCAACGAAGCCACCTGCACGCAGACGATCATGGTGAACGACGACGTCGCGCCCATGATCACCTGTCCGTCCGACATTGAACTCGACTGCGGCGCTTCGACCGAGCCGGCCAACACCGGCACGGCGACGGCCACGGATAACTGCACGGCGAATCCCGCCATCCGCTACACCGACGAAGCGCTCGCAGCCAACTGCACCGGCCGCAGCGGTATCCAACGCACCTGGAAAGCCACCGATGACTGCGGCAACGAAGCGACCTGTGTCCAGACGATCACGTTCAAGGACACGACCGCGCCGGTCTTGGTCGGTGTTCCCGCTGACGGGCTGGTCGAGTGCAGTTCCGTTCCCGCCGCCGCGGCAGTGACGGCCACGGATAACTGCGACGCGAACGTGTCGGTCCAATTCAGCGAGCAGAAAATGGACGGCAACTGTCCTTCGAGCTACACACTCGCCCGCACTTGGACGGCGACGGACGCTTGCGGCAACACCGCCAGTGCGACGCAGACCATCGTGGTTCAGGACACGATCGCGCCGACGATCGTCTGCCCGTCGAACATCGTGGTCGAATGCGATCTCGATGTTCCTGCCGCTGACATCAACACGGTGATCGCCAGCGACAATTGCGGCAGCGTGAGCATCGTCCACATGGGCGACGTCGCGGACACGAACCTCTGCCCGAAGACGATCACGCGCACGTACAAGGCCACGGATAGTTGCGGCAACGCGAGCCAGTGTGAACAGACAATCACCATCCTCGACACGATCGCGCCCATTATTACCTGCCCGGCCAACATGATGTTGGACTGCGATGAGTCCAGCGATCCCGAGCACACCGGGGCGGCCACGGCCACCGATAACTGCGATCCGGCACCGGCCATCAGCTACAGCGATGAGATCGTCGAGGGCGGCATCCAGCGCACGTGGAAAGCTACCGACCTGTGCGGCAATGAGGCTACCTGCGTCCAGATCCTCGTAGTGGCCGACTTGACCGCGCCCACGATCACCTGCCCGGCTGACGTGCAAGTCCAGTGTGGCGATTCGACCGATCCGTCGAATACCGGCACGGCGACGGGCACCGACAACTGCGCCACCGCGCCAACGATCACGTTCACGGATGCAGCGGGTGAGACCAACTGCACCGGCCACGCGGCCATCCTCCGCACCTGGACAGCCACGGATGCAGCCGGCAACTTCACCAACTGCATCCAGACGATCTCGTTCGTGGACGCGATCGCGCCGATGATCCAGTGCCCGGCCAACATCGAGCTGGAGTACGGTGCTTCGACCGATGTGTCGAACACCGGCAACGCGACCGCCTCCGACAACTGCGGCGGCCAGCCCGCGATCACACATTCGGATGCGCCGATTGCCGCAAACTGCACCGGCCGCGCCGGCATCGAGCGCACATTTACGGCGACCGACGCCTGCGGCAATGTCGCCACCTGCGTCCAGAGCATCACGTTCAAGGACACGACCGCGCCTTCGATCACCTGCCCCGCCAACGCGCAGGTCGAGTGCGGCGCTTCGACCGCGCCGGCGAGCACGGGCTCGGCGACGGCGACTGATGATTGCGATGGCAACCCCACGATCACCCACAGCGACACGGCGATGGAGAACGGCATCCAGCGCACCTGGAAGGCGACCGACGTCTGCGGTAACGAATCCACGTGCGTCCAGACGATCACGATTGTGGATACGACCGCGCCGTCCATCACCTGTCCGGCCGACATCACGGTCAACAACGCGCCGGGGACGGGCGGACCGGGCGCGGTGCCGCGTGGTCTGGACCGCCCTCGCCGGCGAGCCGCC
>CAZOTB010000005.1:78341-79960 GCA_964582645.1 uncultured Verrucomicrobiota bacterium
CATCACGGTCAACGCCGATGCAGGCGAATGCACCGCCTCGGGCGTGGCACTGGGTCTGCCGACCGCGTCCGACATCTGCGGCTCGGTGGCCTTGGATCATGACGCACCCAATGCGTTCCCGAAGGGCATGACCACCGTCACCTGGACGGCGACCGATGCGAAGGGCAACACCGCCACGTGCACGCAGACTGTGACCGTGTTGGACAATCAACCGCCCGTGATCACCTGCCCGGCAGATGTCGCGGTGAGCACCGATGAAGGCAAAGACACCGCGTCGAATGTGAACCTCGGTTCGCCAACGGCGAGCGATAATTGCGGCAGCCTCACGATCACAAACAACGCCCCGTCGGAGTTTCCGATCGGAACAACCACCGTGACGTGGACCGCAACCGACTCCTCCGGTAACTCGGCCACCTGTCAGCAACGGGTCAGTGTCGGCGACACGCAGCCGCCCACGTTCCCGTGTCCCGAGACCGTCGTGGTCGAAGCCGAGCGCATGGCGACGAACGCGGTGATCACGTACACCACGCCTGTGGTCAGCGACAACACCGGCGTCCAGTCCATCTCCTGCGAGCCGCAGTCAGGCAGCACGTTCCCGATCGGCACCAACGCGATCACCTGCACCGCGATTGACATTCATGGCAACTCGGCCGACTGCTCGTTCGACGCGATCGTCGAGCCGTTCGGCGGCGGCCAGGCCGGTGGGCCTTCCGATGTGGATCTGTATGTCAGCAAGGGCGCGTTCCAGGTGAACCGCACCGCGTCCGGCGCCGACCGGCTCATCATCAAGGGCAAGATGAACCCGCGCGGTTGCGCCGCCGATCTTTCGGGCGCGACGATCACGATCCGCGTCAACGGCAAGCCGGTGCTCGGCCCGCAGCCGCTTCTGGCGAAGGGTTCGTTCGCGGCCGCCAACGGCAAGGGCAAGTTCAGTTGCAAGAACGGCAAGTATGCGTTCTCGTTGAGCGCGCTGGACCTGGCAGAGGCGCTCGGGTTGCCGAACGTGACCGGTACGGGCCTCGTCCCCGTCACGATCGAGGTCGAGATCGAGAACGCGGGCCTGGCGACGCCGGTGGTCACGGGCGAATTCGAGTTCGCTTACAAGTCCGCGCAGAACAAGGCCACCAGCGGCAAGTTCTCGTTCAAGAAGAACCGCACCCTGACGGGCGCGTACAACCTGAATCGCTTCGGCGCGAAGATGATCGGCAATGGCTACGGCTTCTCCGCGCTCGGCCCCATCCTGCTCGACGGCTCGATGCCGGTGGTGCCGACGGACGATGTCATTCTCATCATCGGCGGACAGGAACTCGTGATCCCGTTCGCCTCGCTCGTCCGCACCGGCGCGGATGACGCGACGAGCATCTACACCTACGACACCAGCTCGGGCGCGGTGCCGGGACTCGTGCAGTTCGTGCTCGACAACAAGAAGAAGGCGTTCCGCGTGATGACCTCGGAACTCGACGGCGCCGGCCTGCCGATGCCCGGCAACGGCAAACCGACGGCGCACGATCTCGAGTTCTCGATGGATCTGATAACGAGCGCCGGCAACATGGTCGCCGAGAGCATCGTCGAGCCGAAGCGGAAGTCTCCGACCACAACTTCCTGGAAACGGTAATCGT
>CAZOTB010000006.1:0-71095 GCA_964582645.1 uncultured Verrucomicrobiota bacterium
AAGCGGTTCGATCACGCCTCGCGACGCAAATCACCCCACTGAAGTGGGGTGTGAAGGAGAGCGCACGGTCTGAGCGTCCGAGAACTTGTGAAAGATCCGGGCTAATCCGACCAGATCGTGCCGCAGAGTCCACACACCTTGTACCAGTCCCATGCATCGTTGTTCTGGTCGCAGGCCCAGTAGCCTTTGAGCCCCACGTTATTCCCATCCATGAATTCCCCATGCCCGTCCACGAACACAAAATTCAGGCCGATGCCCCGATGGCGGGGCTTGAGGTATGGGCTGTTCGAACCGCGGTTGGAGATATCGAAATGCGTGTTCGACCACGGGAACGAGTAATACGATTCGCCGACCAGAAACACCTTGGACGGATGCTTGACCTCGTTGAGGGAGTGCATCGGCGGATAGCCGTAGCCTGCGAACGCCGAGTTGACGGCGAAGGGATTCCAGCCGGAGTCTTCGCGATTCACCCCGGGACAGCCGGCGATGACCTGCTCACTGACCAACCTGCCCACTCCCGGGTAATTGGTCATCGCATAATCCCAGCGCACGGCCGGCACTACTCCGCCACCTGGATCGAGCGGCGCTTTCAAGCCGTTGAGCCAGCCATCGTTGTCCTCGGCGAGCAACAGGACGGCGATGGACACCTGTTTCATGTGCTGCATGCAGGTGGATCGTTTGGCGGTGTCCTTTGCGTTCCTCAATGCCGGCAGCAACAACGCAGCGAGGATCGAGAGAATGGCGATGACTACGAGCAACTCGATGAGGGTGAAACCACAAATGCGATGGGGAATGGCTGATGGTTGATGGTGCATGAACCATCCATCATGAACCATTTCGCACCGATCGCCGCCACAGAGCCAGCCAGCCGATCGCAAGCAACGCCATCGCACTCGGCTCCGGGACGCTGAAGATGACGTTGTCCAACCCGAAGACGCCCGCGCCGTCCGCCCCAAAGAGAAGGCTGAGTGTGTGTCCATCACCCGCCGCCACATTCGGGGTGAACGTCGTGTGCGTGGTGCCAGAGATCACTGTGTTGGCGAACGGTCCCCACAGCGTTGTGGCCGACGGCGTATTGTAGTCCTGCACGACTTCGATGGTCGGCACGATCTTGTCCGCCCCAAACCCCGCCAGATCAAAACTTTCCAGTCGAACGGGCGACGTGCTCGAAGGGACCAGTCTTATCTCCAACAAGTAGGGAGAAGGTTGGGCGTTGAAGATCACATTGGTCAGATCGCCGAAACCTGTCGTGTAGAACTTCACTGCCGTCGGCGCGTTATCGCTGATCGTGGTCGCATGAGCCCACCGGTACTCGACGGCGACATCATCGGTACGATTGCTGGCCGAGCCGTAGTTGAAGTAATACGGCACCGAACCGAACGGCGCCGTCGGACTGAAATCCGTGACGTTGTCGCCGTACAGATTGATGTTCCCGGTGGCGAGCACCGCATTATCAGCCGGGGTCACCGTTTTGGCGGCGTCCGTGTAAATGTCGAATGTCAGCGATGTGGCCCGGCTCGACGAAGCAAACGCGAGCGACACCAGCACAACGACAAAGAAAGTCTTCCTGATCGTACTCATCCTGGTCCTCCATGCTTTCACAGACGACATCATCAGCCTGGGCACTCCCAAAGTCGAGGTGCACACTTTGGTTCAAAGGGGAGACCAAAGCGAACCGCCCCGAACTACCGGGACGAGAGCCGCGGCGCAGAGACGGAGTCGCCCGGCATGAATTGAGGCATGATCCGCACCGCGCGTGGCGAGGTGGGCTGCCCGAGCGCGATCTGCATGGCCATGCGTGCCAGCTTCGACGCAAAGGTCCGCGGTTCGATGCGATACCGGCAGAGCCGCGGCACGACGAACGCCAGGGCGGGGTCGTCAAGATGGCAAATGAGCGAGATGTTCTCTGGGACGTGGAGCTGCCGGCGATTCATCTGACTGATCACGGCCAGCACATGATGCGGATGCGACACCAGCATCGCCGTCGGAGCGGGGCGGCGCGCGAGGAGCGAGTCGAGCATCGTCTGAATGCCTTCAAGAGAGCCATCATGGTGCAGAACGCTCCCTTCCATGTCAGGATGACGAGTCTTGTGAACCGCCTCGAGAAACGCCCCCTCACTGAGCCGGTGACCTGCCGTGACGCCGCGTTCGCAGAACAGCACGACGTTCCGATGCCCCTTTGCCGCGAACAAGTCCACGGCATGTTGGTACGATGCCACGTAATCCATATCCACCGACGGCAGTTCGATGTCAGGCAAACAGGAACCAAACACCATCGCGGGCAGACCACGGTCGGCGAACCACATGTGGCTCTCCGGTTGCAGGCTGCACAGAATCCACGCGGCAGCGCGGTGACGTCCAACGAGTTGGGCCAGCGTCTTCGAACAATCGCGTCCGCGCAAGTAGGGGCTGATGGAGATTTCCAAGGTCAAGCCGGCATGATGCAACCGTTGCTGCATGTCCTCGATGACAAGCGTGACGGACTGCAGAATCTGAAACAGCGGCATGGCGCCCAGGAGAACGACCGTCCGGGACCGGGCCGCTGTTGCACGGGTCTTATCCGGTATGCGAATCAACCTGCGTCGTCCCACCACTGCAATCAGCCCTTCGCGTCTCAACACCTCCAGCGCCGCGCGTAATGTGTTGCGGCTGATTTGTAATTCATCGCAGAGGTGCCGTTCCGCGGGCAACTGACCCTTCCACAGACCCTTCTGGAGTTTGGAGCGCAAGTTGTCGGCAACCTCGGCAGCGAGCGACGGACGCCGCGGGGATGCCACTGTCAACTGTTCAAGCTTGGTCATGAGGCCGACCGCTCAGACATTCCATCCCGGGTGGTAGCGATCCACGACGAGGCCGTCCAGCGTTTTGGGTTCGTGATAGATCGGACCTTGCTCGACGAACTGCCGCAGGCGCGCCCGGCCTTCTTTCGAGCCGAGATGGTAGGCGAACCGACGAAACGCCGGCTGCGCGATGTAGCCGTCCAGGTCCCAGAATGAAAAACCGTCCACGCCTTCCTTGAGCCATTGCTCCGCGCGGTCGAGCATCGCCTTTGGCGTCTCGTAGATGCCGGCAGGTTCGTAGGTCATGCGATTGAGAATCGGGCAGAGCTTGGTGTTTGTCCCGCGCACGACCTCGATCCATTCCGGGACGGTGATCAGCGTCGGCTTGGCTTCGTAACCGTATGGGTACGGACACAACACATCCACCAGACGTTCCTTCGCCCACACATCGCAGTCCATGCCGAAGTGGCGATTGATGATCGGCTGCGCGAGCGTGAGCGCGATGATCTTCGTCTCGCGTCCCCTACCCGCTTCGGTGACGGTGCGGCGGATGTCACGCATGAGGCCGGTCACGAAATCAGCGCGCACCTGGCGCAATGCCGGATCGTCGGATTTCACAGAATGCATATCCCGGCCGGTTTTCGCGCGGAATGCGTCGGCCACCGGCTTCTCGAACAGAATCAGCGGCCAACCGCGGTTGAAGACCAGGCACACGCCATCCGCGCCGAACTCGACGTTCTCGCGGAAGTGTTCGAGGAAGTACTGCCGCACCTCGGGATAGGCGATGGAAAGCCGGGAGATGGGCGTGCCGTCGAAGTCCACGCAGCGCCACTCGGGATGCGCGTCGTAGAACTCGTTGAAGAAGATGCTCTTGAACGGCGCGTACAACCGGGTGATCGCCATGCGATGATAGGCGTAGAGTTTCCGCCCGATGCTGTGCGCCGCGGCGATCGAGTCGCGCAACGGACAACGTCCCTCGCGCTCGAACTTCAGAAGTTGTTGCACCGTCCAGACGTAATACTCGTCGTCATCGGGATACGTCTCCTCGGCGACGCGCGCGGTGGGATACCGGTGCGCGGGCAACTTCGTGATGTATTGCGCCGCGCCGTTGATGTCCGTGCCGTGGAGGATGTCGGTGACGTGCGTGTCCTCGAACTGCAATTCTTCTTCGAGCATATCGTCGAGGGGGATCGGCCCCAAGTTGCCGGGCATGCCATCGGCGGTGGTAAGCATCAGAATCTCGGGCTTGGTCGGCGGTTGCGCGGGTGAGAGTTTGATGAAGGCCACGCCCGCGCGGCGCCGCATGGGGGCGTCCTGCTTCAGCAGCAACACGTCGCCGGGCTGCAGTTCCACGTCGCGCCACCAGCACTCCTCGAACGCTTGCGCCGACGGTGACGCGGGACCGTGGGCCAGCTTGCGCCAACAACGGTCGCGTTCGAGTTTCAGCAGCACCTTATCGCTGTAATTGACGACCATGCCGATGGTGATCGCGTAGCGACCCGTTACCGGCAGCGGGATGCGCAACTCGGGCGCGCGCTGGGGCGGGTTCGCCAGGATCATCGTGCCGGCGAAGTCCTTGGTTTCGTAGGTCGCGGTCTGCCAATAGCCCGGCAGCGCCCGCGTATGAAGCCCGCGCGTATCCGGGAGCTTGGTGAAATCGCAGAACCACCAGTCGTTGCCGCGTTGTTGCCAGGTTGTTTTCATAAGCACAATCCTCGTGGGGTTCAGTCAAGGACGCTGCCGGTGGCCAAAGCCTTGAAGAAGCGTTGAAGCGGCCAGATGCGGATCGAACCGTCCTTGAGTTCGGCGGATCCGGTGTAAACACCGTGGGCGCTGGTCAGAATCTTGTCGGCCAGCAGAGTCTTTAGCGACGTGCTGTATTCACTGCGCCACGTGGCAGCCGCCTTGACCTCGATTCCCACGGCCCTCTTTGCGCGCGTCCAGATGAAGTCCACTTCGGTTCCGTTTGGAGTGCGCCAGTAATGGAGTTGGCCCCCGAGGTTTTGGAATGCAAGTGCTGCGCGCAATTCGTGGAGCACCCATGTTTCGAGCAGGAAACCGCGTTCGCTCCCCTCCAGCGGTTCGCGCAGGCGACCGGCCAGCGCGCGGGCCACCCCGGGGTCGAACAGGTAAAACTTCGGACTCGCGACCTCTTTGACTTTGGCGCGCCGCCGCCATGCCGGCAGCCAAAACCCGATGAGGGTGTCCACCAAGGTCGAGAAGTAACCTTGCACGGTGGGTCGCGCCACGGCGGCATCGCGCGAAAGGCCGGCGACGTTGACGATCTGGCCATTCATCAAAGCGGCGATTTCGAGGAAGCGAGCGAAAGAATCGAGGTTGCGGACAAGAGCCTCCTGCTGGATTTCCTCGCGGATGTAGTTCGCGACATAGGCATCGAGAGCTTCCACGGCGTGGGCCGGCTCCGTCACAATCTGCGGCAGCAAACCCGTGCGCAGCACACGGTCGAGGTCGCAGTTGTACTTCAACTCTGCCGCAGTCAAAGGGAAGAACTGGCGGTTGAGGGCGCGGCCGGCGAGGAGATTGACGTCGAGGCGTTTCAGTTTGCGGGCGCTCGAGCCGCTGAGAGCGAAATGATAGGCGCGACCATGGTCCGCGATCAGGGAGTGGACCTCGTTGAGCAGTGACGGCAGCCGCTGAACTTCATCCACCACGATCCAGGTCCCGCGGGGACACGCTTCGACCTGGTGGCGGAAGGACTCCGGTTGCCGGCTCATCGCCAGAATGGTCTGCGTTCGAAGCAGGTCAAACCAGAGCGCGTCGGGCAAGGCTTGCTTCAGCCAGGTCGTCTTGCCGGTGCCCCGCGGACCGAAAAGGAAGAACGAGCGATCCGGCAACGAAAGAAGCCGTGGAATCATCGCCAGCAGATTAGCGGTAAATCTGCTGGCGGTCTATGCAAATCTGCCTCCGCTTGCAGGCAGGTCGGCGGCACCCCGTTGCGCCAGCCGTGCGTGTCGGGGAGCTTGGTGAAATCACAGAACCACCAGTCGTTGCCGCGTTGTTGCCAGGTTGAGCTCATAGGCAAAATGATTGCGGGCAAAATGATTCTGGCTTCAAATGATCTTGCCCGAAATCATTTTGCCTGAGAAATCCTCAACCGCATCCACCGGATGTTCGTAATGGCATCCTCCTGACACCAGAAGACGAGGAATACTGCACCGCTGGGTAGCAGGGCCATCTGTGGAAAACCGAACTTCAGCCCGCTCAACTCCTCGCTTCGGTTGCCGACGCCCGTCATACCACTCGTCGCGCCCTGCCAAAGAGGGGCTTCGCACAGATTGACCCATCGGTCCTTTTCGATGCGCGCGTGCGTGCCCCACAAGCCCGGCTTGTCGTGACGCCGATACGCTGCGAGCACGTGGTTGTCCCCGGCATGAAGAAGCTTGCAAGTCTGAGCGAGAAAACCGGTGGGCCGCGGCGCCGAGAACGTACGTCCACGGTCGCGGCTGATGGTGTACGGCGTGGGATGTGTCTTGCCGGATTTCGGATCATAGACCCACGCCACGCTCACCAACCGTCCGTCAGCCAGCACGGTCACGCCTTGCTCCCAATGGATGCAGCCGGTCTTGCGTCCGTCGAATGTGCACCCCCAGATCGGCCATGTCCTGCCTCCGTCTTCACTGATGAGGATACCGGCTTGCTCGCCGTTGGGCAACTCGCCGTCCCAGCCGCGCCAGGTCGAGACGGGCGCGAACAAATCCCCACCCGGCATCTCGCGGACCGGATGACAGATCTCCCATGCGGGTCCACGAAATGGAGGCGTGAGAATGCGCGGCGCGGACCAACTCCGGCCGCCGTCCCGGCTTTCAACCGCGATCAGGTCGGAGGGAACGTAACCGAGGTTGGCGCGGTTGAGCACGCCTTCCTCCGGATCGTCGCGATACATCAGCAGGCCGAACCCGAACATGCGCCCGTCGGAGAGCAGGCTCGTGCGGATCGTGTGCGTGGTCGGCCTGCCAGGGGGCGTCGAGATCAACGGCCCTTGCAGTTCCCAACTCTTGCCGTCGTCGGTCGAGCGCGACAGTACGGTATGATAGTCCATACTCTCCGGCCCCTGGCCGATGTCGAACGTACAAACCAACTCGCCGTTCGCCAGCCGTGAGATTGCCGGGTGCATCGCGTGGATGGCACGCAGATGCGGTTTGGGATTGCGGAAGACGAGGCCGGTCTCTGCGACGTGGATGGACGAAGTCATGGGAAGGTTCTACCAGAAGTCTCGGGAATCGCCATCGGAATGTGGGGTCCAAGCGCAGTTCGTCTCAAGCTGAAGCTGGTACTCCAACCGATAGCTGCTCGATGGCTTCCGTTGGGAGTACAAGCTTCAGCTTGCGTTTGGTCGGGCTCGGAAAAAAACCGAAATGTGCCCGACGAGGTTACGGTCCCCAGAAGTCGTAGCCGCCGTAGGCGCACCACTGATTCCAATCCGACGGCCAGGGCAGCGTGTTCTGCCACCATGCGCTGCCGAAGTTCATTGGCCCGCTGTTGTGGATGAACTCACCGTGCCCGTCCACGAAAACGAAGTTCAACCCTCGCCCTTGATGCCGTGGATACTCGTAGGTGCCGGATCCCCACTCGCCAAATGCCGGCCGATCGAGATAGCTCGGTTCAATGAAGTACCACGCCAGACACTCCGCCACCAGCACAGTGGTGTGCCGCCTTCTGGCCTCCGCGAGCGAATGCGTGGTGGCCGAGCCGGTGGCGAGCACGAATGCGCTGTTGGCTCCGTAGGGAACGCTGCCGCTCAGCCCCGCGCGGAGACTCGGACATCCGCGACTTCGTTCGTTGCCATAAATGCGATTGATCAATCCATTCCCATTCCAGACGTTCGAGCCGCCGAGGTACGGAATGACCGCGACGTCCCATGCGTTCCCGCAGTGGTTGGTGTCGAGGTAGCCGTTGTTGTCCTCCGCGAGTAACTGCGTGCCGATGCCGACCTGCCGGAGATTGGCGAGACAGGCCGTGCGTTTGGCGGTTTCCCGGGCGTTCTGCAGAGCAGGCAAAAGCATCGCGGCGAGGATTGCGATGATCGCGACAACGACGAGGAGCTCGATGAGGGTGAAACTGGCCCGATGCTGGATTCTGGATGCTTGGTACTGGATACCCAGCATCAAGGATCGAGCATCCAGCATCTGCTCTCCACGGCTCATTCGCGCCGACGAAGGACGAGCAGGACGCCACTTGCCGCACACAACAGGGCCGCGCTTGTCGGCTCGGGGACCACCAGTGTGAAATCATCGAAGCCGGCTCGCCGGCTCGCCTCGCCGGTTGTAGTTCCAAGCGACAAGACAATGCTTTGAATCTTCGAAAGGTCCCCACCCGCCCAGGTCAGCCCGCTGACATCGGCGCCATTTAGCGCGAGGCGGAAGGTGTCGCTTACGAAATCCGCCTGGATGGTCAGGTCCTGCCACGTGTTGACCTTGAATACCATGCCGGGAATCGTGTGTGTACCGCTGCCGTCCACGTACTGCACCGTTCCATCCAATCCGGAGCCGCCGTCGCGCAATCGAATGTCGAAGGCCGGACTCGTACCAACTGTTGCAGCGCTATCATAGCCAGTGATTCGCACGGCGCCGCGCCAGCCATCGTGCCCCGAGAGGCCGAAAATCTTGGTCGTCAGATCGAGCGCGGTGGCTGATTGCATCAAGGCCTGATCTGTGACCGAGATCGGCGCCCATGCCTGCCCGACATTGCCACCCGTGTCGAAGCTCTGCATCGTGTGGAGGTACTGTTGACCGGAGGCAGCGGCAAAGGACGGGTAAGAAAACCCACCGGTCAGGTTCTGTGGATGTCGCACCTCTTGCACGTAGTACACCTGGTCCTCGACGACCGCCCAACTCGGTCCGACCACCGGGGTGGTGGGATCGTTGTCACTCGTTTCCAGCCAGTACGTGGCCGAGGACACCGGACTCTCGAAATCGTCTTTGAAGATGACGGTCTGTGCAGTGGCCGATGCGGCCCATGCCCATGCGGCGGCGACTGCGATCAAAACTTTGCCGTAGCGTTGTGTGCTCATAATGTTTCTCCGTCTTTGTTCGGAGCCTACGAGTCACACGCAACCGAGTCGAGGTGCTCGATTTGGTCACCTCAGGTAACCAACCGTCGCGGGGCCGATACCGAACCGCCCGCGACGAATCGCGGCATGATTCGCACCGGCATGGGTCGGCGCGGCCCGTCACGCGCCGTCTGCAACACCATTCGCGCGAGCTGCCGGGCAAACGCAAACGGATCGAGCGCATATCGCGACACCGTTGGGATCACGTACCGCAGACAAGGATCGTCGCCCATCGAGATGATTGACACATCCGCCGGCACGCGCAGCCCGATTCTCGTCAGGTGTCCGAGGACGGTCAGCACTTCCAGCGCGTCTGAAACCACCAGCGCGGTCGGGGAGGATTGACTCTGTAACAGCGACTCCACCGTCCGACAGAGGGCTTCCACCGTACCGTCATGATGCACAATGCGCGCGGTCACTCGCCCTCGTTCGAGCTTCTGGACTGCGAACGAGAAGCCGCGTTCGAGTTGGTGGTATCCGGCTAATTCACTCTGGAGAATCAGCAGGGCGATGTTTTTGTGTCCTTTTGCCAGGAGCAAATCCACGGCATGCTGGGCGGCTGCCTGATTGTCAATGTCCACCGAGGGCAACGGCACGTCCGCCTCGCACGAACCAAACACGACCGACGGCAACCCCCTCCCGGCGAACCAGCGATGTGTCTCCCGTTGCACGCTCCAGAGAATCCAGCAATCGGCGGGCATCTGCCCGACGGTCTTCGACAGCGTGCGCGCGCAATCATGGAGTCCGAACCGAGGACTGATGGCAATCTGCAGCTCCAGTCCTGCGCGATACAACTGTTTCTGCAAATCCTCCAGCACGACAGTGAACCGCTGATGGACAACATCCAGCGGCGTTGCTCCCAGAATCTGCACCCGCCCGGTGGTCTCCCGCCGCGCTGCCCGCGCGGGACGAATCGTGATGAGACGTCGCCGAGTACTCGACATGCGGAGCCAGCCCTGACGTTGCAGTTGATCGAGCGCGGTGCGCAGTGTCTTGCGACTGACCTGGAGTTCGTCGCACAGGCGCCGCTCGGCGGGAAGCGACCCCTTCCACTCGCCCTCGCGCAGCTTTCCTTTCAGGATTTCCACGACCTGTGTGGCGAGCGGCAGCCGGTGAGGCAATGCCGTTACATCCTTCCCCTGTGTCCGAGCAGCGCGCACGTCGTGGCATGTAGCAGAAGATGACGGGGAAAGCCAAGCACGTCGTTCGTGCGCGCGCATCCCTGAGACAGGACAGCAAGAATGATTTCACACTTCCCGAAGTATGCAATCATCCTTGCTGCGCGCCGCTGTCGCGGCACAGCGGGCATCCTGACGGTTGGTCACTTCAATGTTCCGTCCGGGTTATACTTGGCGCATTCCGCGAGATGGTCGCGCTCGATCATTTCGGCAAGTTCGTTGCGATCCTTGAAGACCTGCATCGTCGGCACCTTGAACTTTGTCTTTCTCCATCGCTTCCTCTTTTCGAAGTTCATCAGCAACGTCTGCCCGGTGGTGTTATCATCCACGATGAAGATCGGGCGTCGCTCCCACTTGATGGCGGGAAACAGCTCGTGCTGCTGCAACTCGTGGTCGGGCGGTAATGCTTCCTTGATCTGGGCAATGAACTCGTCCGCGAACTCAAGGTAGATCAAAGTCCATGGCCATTTGACTTCGAGAGCGTCGTTCTTGGTTGTTGTCATATCAAAGACGGCAGGAAGCGCCCCCGGGCAGCAACAGCGAGATGGTTGGATGCATCGCGTGGATCGCGCGCAGGTGCGGTTTCGGGTTGCGATAGACGAGACCGGTGTTGGTCACTGTCATCGAGTTCGACATGCGGGAAGCTTGCGGCAAAGTCGGCGAAACTTGCAACTCCATTTTGCTTCGGCACGCGCGCGACATGTGCTCTAATTGCGGTTGAGTCTCATGAGCGGGCAGAAGCATGTCGAAATCCGTGAGTACCTGTTGAGCCGCATCCGCCGCGGATTGCTCCGGCCGGGGGACAAGGCACCGTCGGAATACGAGCTCGCGCGGCGATTCAACGTCAACAAGACCACCGCGAACAAGGCTGTGGCGATGCTCGTCTCGGAAGGATTCCTCGAACGGCGCAAAGGCGCGGGCACGTTTGTCGTCAATGAATTCGCCACCGTCACTCCCGCGATTGGCATCTACACGAACCTCAAGTCGGGGTCGTACTTCCCGCAGTTGCTGATCGGAGTCGAAGAGGAAGCGTACGCGCGCGGGTACAGTGTCACGTTCTTGCAATTTCCCGGCTGGGGCGCCGAGTTCGATGCGGACCGATTCTGGAAATACGTCGCCTCCACCGGCATCAAGGGACTGATCATCAACCGCCCGTTCCAGAAACCGCTGACGAACATCCCGACACTCTTCCTCGACACCGCGGCGCCTGCCGCCGATGTGGATCAGGTGCAGGTGGACAACGAAGAAGGCGGGCGATTGCTCGCGAAGCATTTCCTCGACATGGGACACAAGCACGTCGCGTTTGTCTCCCAGGATCCGTCGCGCGAGGATCTCGTCGCGCGAGCGCGCGGTTTTCTTGGCGCATTCGAGAAGCGCGGACTCGGCAAGCGATCGCACGATTTGCATTCCTTCTCACCCGCACAACACAACCTGCCCACCGTGTTGCGTCGGCTGCTCCTGACCAATGCGGAACTCACGGGGATCGGGTTCGACTCCGACCACGTGGCGCATCGGGCGATCGAGATTCTGCAAAAGCTGCCAAAGGCAAAGTGCGAGCAGATCTCCGTGGCGGGCTTCGGCAACGTCGCGCCCACGGGATTCCCGTACAAGCTAACGAGCATCGAGCAACACCCGCTCACGCTCGGCCATCTCGCCGCCAGCACGCTCATTGACCGTATCGAGGGACGAACGAAACATCCCGCCAGAGTTCTTGCGCCCGTCGAGTTGTTCCCGGGCGACACCGTCCGGCGCATCAACGCATGACCCGCGCGGGGTGAATGAGTCGGAGCCGTCGGCTCAGACAGGATTTGCTTCTGCATCGGCTGCCACCCCGTGTAGGTTTTGCCGAATGAACTGGGTCCATCCTGAGTTTCGCTACGGTGATGTCGAACATGACCAGTATCGGGAGCTTGGCTACAGCATCTTTCCGCGCTTCCTCTCGACGCAAGCGGTGGCGCATGCGCGCAGCCACATGGATCGCATGCTCGGTCAACTCCAGCCCGGCAGGTTGTCCGATGAGATCTATTCGGCACACCAACAAGAGCCGTGGATCTTCGACCTCGCGACGCAGCCGTCCATCCTCGACATGATCGAACGACAGATCGGCCCGAACATCGTCCTCTGGTCGTCGCACCTGATCTGCAAACCGCCGCGCACGGGTCGCGCGATTCCGTGGCATCAGGATGCGCCGTACTGGAACGTTTCCGGCAACCTCTCGGGCGCGGTCTGGATCGCGTTCGACGACATCGGCGCGGACAACGGCGGCATGGCGGTCCTGCCCGGCTGGCACAACAAGGGCACGCTCAAGGTCCGCGAGCGCGGCACGAGCTTCTTCAACGACGAGATTGATCCCTCCGCATTGCCGCCCAACCCTGATGCCGTGAAAGTGCAGTACGCCTTCCCAGCCGGTGGCGCGGCGACGCATCACGTGATGATGCCGCACAACTCGATCCCCAACACCTCCGACCGCTGGCGGCGCGTGCTCGTGCTGCGTTACATGGCCGCCGACGGCGTCATGGGCGACAAGCTGTACGAGGATTACCGGACCGGCGCGAAGTTTCCGCGCGAGTTTTATCTCGTCCGCGGCCAGGATGTATTGCAACGAAGTCTGAAACGAAAACCGACTTATGACTGACAACTTTACCGGATTGATTGCCGCGACGTTCACACCCTTCCATGCGGATGGGAGCTTGAATCTCGATGTGATTCCCGGCTACGTGGCGCGACTGCGTTCGCAGCATCTTGCGGGCGTCTTCGTCTGTGGCACGACCGGCGAGGGAGCTTCGCTGACGACCGACGAACGCACATTGGTCGCGGAACAATGGATGGCCGCGGTCGGGCGCGAACTGCCGGTGACGGTTCACGTGGGCCAAAATTCGCTTGAGGACGCGAAATCCCTGGCGCGGCATGCGCAGCAGATCGGAGCGAACGCGATCGCGGCCGTAGCACCCTCGTTCTTCCGGCCCGCGATGTCCGAACTGCTTTCGTTCTGCGCCGAACTGGCCGCCGGCGTGCCCGGCCTGCCGTTCTACTTCTATCACATGCCTTCCTTGACAGGCGTCGAGTGCTCCCTGATCGAATTCCTCAAGGCCGCCACGGATCGCATTCCGAACTTCGCGGGCATCAAGTACACGCATGAGGACCTTGACGAATTCGAGCGTTGCGTAGCGACCGCCGGTGCCCGCCAGCGGATGCTGTTCGGTCGGGATGAAATGCTCTTGTCGGGACTGGAATGCGGCGCGCACGGCGCGGTGGGCAGCGCCTACAACTTCACCGCGCCCATGTTTCATCGTCTGCTCGCGGCCTGGCGCGACGGCGACCTCGCCACGGCAAAGCGGGAACAACAACGCGCCGCCGACCTGATCACATTGCTGCGCGGATACGGCCTCATCCCCGCGCAGAAAGCATTGATGAAGCTGCTCGGAGTGGACTGCGGCCCGGCGCGTTTGCCGCTGCGGAGTCTTCCCGACGACGAATCCGCGCAATTGCGCGAGCAGTTAAGCCGGCTGGGGGTTTTTGATTGGGTCGCGACCCGTGATGACCTGCCGGCCCCCGCGTCTTGATTCGCGGGCGCATCGAGTGCCGCTGCGCACTCGTCAGGGTTGTATGAAGAACGTCCACCTCAAGCGATTGTTGGAACAACTGGAGACAGCGATCCAGCCCGCGCGTCAAGCGGAGACGGACCGGCTGTACCAGCGGGCGCTTCGCTCGGAAGATACGGAGCGAATTCCGCTGAGCCTGGCCTATCCGCTGCCCGTGGACTCGTCGTTCAGTCCCTTTCCCCACCGCGAGTTGTTCGCTGATCCCGAGAAGATGCTGTTCAACGAACTCGTCCACGCCTTCGAGACCAGCATTCTGCATCACGCGACCGTGCAGGACGATTTGCCGTTCACGATCCGCGCGAACTTCGGCACCGGCGTGATCGCGCCGCTGTTCGGCGCGCGGGTCGAGCAAGTGGACGACAATCCGCCCTGGGTGCGCTCCTTCGAGAGCCTCGATGCATTCCAGCGCGTGTTCGACTGCGACCCGCTCGACTTCAGCCGGGGCTGGTGTCCGCGCGTCGTGGAACGCTACGAATTCTACCGCGCCACGCTCGCGGAATATCCGCGGCTCAACCGGGCGGTGTGGCGCGTGTTGCCCGACCTGCAAGGGCCGATGGACACAGCGGAGATGTTGCGCGGCAGCGAATGGTATGAGGATTTGGTCGAGCGACCCGCGATGGTGAACAAGTTACTCGCGCTGCTGGCCCAGGCCCAGGTCGGGTTCGCGCGACGGCTGCAACCGTTGCTCAACGACGGCCCGCCCGGCTTCTGCCATCAGCACGCGAGCGCGTTGGCCGGTAACATCCTCATCCGGAACGACTCCGCGATCATGATTTCCCCGGCGATGTACCGGGAACAGATCGCGCCGCACGACGAATGGGTGTTGCGGGAGATGGGCGGCGGCGGCATCCATTCCTGCGGCAACATCGGCCACCTGGCGGCGGAATATCTGCGACTGCCCTCGCTGCGCGCGCTCGATCTCGGCCAGCCGGAACTGAACGATCTCGATTCCCTGTACGCGCTGGCCCGCGCGCGGAAGGTCGCGTTGATCCGGGTGGACGTACCCGAGGACGAACTCGTGTCGGGCCGCGTCCGCGAACGTTTTCCCACCGGCGTAACGCTGCGACACCGATCAGCGTCGCTGGCGGCGGCGGCGCAACTCATGGCCCGCTACCGGGGCGCATCATGACCGCGCGCGCATTGGCTTTGGAGGCGCTGGCGCACCGCGTGCCACCGCGAATCCCTTGGACACTCTACGTGGCCAAGCCGCTCGCGGCGAAGTTGGAGAAACTCTGGGGCGCGCGGGAAAACTGGCCGTGTCCGGCGGACGATCTCGTCCGCATTCTCTGGGATGTCGAGACCGAGGAGGTCGGCCCGGCCTTGTTCCGGGATCGGTTCGGCTGCGAATGGAAACGGGAGCCGGGCGGTTACGTGTTCGTCAACCCGCCACTGACCGAGCCGGACGCGCGCCTGATCCCGCGCATCGAGTTGATCACCGACGACGACGTGCGCCTGATCTGCACCACCCGGCAACGCCACCCCGACCGGTTCATCTTCTACCAGTTCACCGCGACGCTGGGCGAACGGTTGTGGAACTTGCGCGGCATGGAACAGACGCTGATGGATTACCTGAGCGAACCGAATTTCGTCCACGCCGCGCTCGATTTGTTGCTGGAACTGCACCTCACGGCACTGGAGAAACTGCTGCCGTTGCCGGTGGACGGCGTCACGTTCGGCGATGACTACGGCGCGCAGCGCGGCTTGATGATCAGCCGGGAAGTGTTTCGGAAGTTCTACAAGCCGCGGTTGGCGAAGTTGTACGAGAAAGTGCGCGCCGCCGGCAAGATCGTCGGCCATCACTCCTGCGGGGACAATACGCCCATCCTGCGCGACTTCGTGGACATTGGGTTGCAGATGTTTCATCCGCTCCAGCCGGAAGCGATGGACATCCGGCAGGTGAAACGCGAATTCGGCCAGCACCTCACCTTCCGCGGCGGCATCGGCACGCAACGGGCGATTGTGTTCGGCACGCCCGCCCAAGCGCGGGCCGAAGTGCTCGAGGCCGTCCGCATTCTGTCCGCAGGCGGGGGCTATTTCCTCGAAACCGCCAAGCCGTTGCCGGAAGAAACACCCGTGGAAAACGCGGTGGCGGTAATCGAGGCGATGGTGGCCGCGAGATAGGCTCGCCCTGTCAGCCCAGTTCGGCCTCGAACGCCGCGACTTCCGGGAAGCGCGTTCGCCCGCGCACCAATCGACCGAGGCGTGGCTTGCGATGGTTGTACACTTCGACCGCGTCCGCGTCGGCGTAGCGGAGGAACAGGATGCGCCGGTCGCGGTCCTTCGACCGGTTGCCTTCGGACTTGTGCAGCATCCAGCAGTTGAAGATCAGGCACTCGCCCGCTTGCAACGGCGCGGGGACAGCTTTTGATTCATCGGCCTCGACCACAACTTCCACACCGGCTTTCTTCTGCTCGGGCGTCATCTGGTTGCGAACGTTGATCTGGCCCTGGCGATGGCTGCCGGGGATGATCCAGAGACAGCCGTTCTCAACGTCGGCATCGTCGAGCGCGGTCAGGCAGGTAATCGCATTGTAGGGATCGAGTTCGCCGTAGCCGTTGTCCTGATGCCAGCCGAACGGTTTGGTGTTGCCGCGCATCTTGAAGGTGAGCTGCGAAGTCGCGCCCTTGATGTTCGGGCCGATGATTTGTTCGGCCACGTCCACGAGCGGGCCGCGGAAGTAATAATCGCGAATGACCGGCGCCTTGTGATGAATGTTCTGGAGCAGCGCGTTTTGCAGCCAGGTCTTGGTCGGATCGAACGGCCCTTTCTCCGCTTCCCACGCACGCATCGCCTGCTCGCGCATCAGCGTCAGCCCACGGTTGGTCAACGTGCGACCCAGGAGCAGATAGCCGTCGTCCTGGTATTGCGCCAGGTTGGTCGCGGTGAGCTTCCGGTATTGAAACAGTTCGTTCAGTGGATTCATGGCGTCACTCTGGTCGTCGAGGTGGTCAACCTTTCATGGTCGGAGCCGGATGGTTTGTCTCCGTTTCAAGGAGAGCGTGATGATCTTGTGTCGCCACGGGCTTTTG
Source organism: uncultured Verrucomicrobiota bacterium (assembly GCA_964582645.1). Classification (GTDB taxonomy): domain Bacteria; phylum Verrucomicrobiota; class Verrucomicrobiia; order Palsa-1439; family CAZOTB01; genus CAZOTB01. The sequence continues at coordinate 16,660 of CAZOTB010000006.1, forward strand.
ACGCGCGCCGTGCCGCCGAGTTCGCTGTGGATGATGATCTCCACCGTCCGACCTTTGCGCCGGCGGGCCGAAACCAGAAACGCCCCGGCTGCTCGCAATTTCGCGAACGACACATCTTTCCAGTCGCGTGGCACAGCGGGAAAGACACGGATCATACCGTTGTGGCTTTGCAGCAGCATTTCCAGCAGGGCGGCGCTGAAACCGGAGTTGGTCTCGTTGGTGAAGATTTTCGCCGCGGCCATGCCGCGACCGGTGCCCCGGAAATCAAAGTTCCAGTTGAACCCGCCCGTCGCCGACGTGTACACGTCCATGAATTCGCGCAACAAGTCCCGCGCTTGGTCGCCCCGGCCCACCCGCGCGCACGCGGCGGCGACCCAGACGGGTGAGAATCCGCCCCACAGCCAGCGGCCTTTCTCGATGAACCGGTCAAGCGACCGTTCCGCCGGCGGGCCGGTCAGGTCGGCACACGGATACACAGGAGTCAACACGCCCGGATGCCGGTGCGAATACAGAAACTCCTTGCTCTCCATTTCGATCAAATGACCCCGACGCATTGGGTAGGGGGGTAGATGGGCGAGTCGTTCCCGACATTGTCTCGCCAGGTCGGCATCGCACCCTAGCGTGTCGCAGCTTTCCATGACCGCGCGGAAGAGCAACCGGATCAGCGCGAGGTCCATCGCGGGGTTCTTGCCCCACGCTTCGTAGCTCCCCTCGCCCGCTTCCGGGGTGTTCGACGGCCAGATGTCGTATTGGCCACGCCGGTTCTTCGTCAGGAAATCCAAGTAGAACGCGGCGCACTCTTTCAGGAACGGATACGCCACCTCGCGCAGAAACCTTTTGTCGCGCGAATACTGGTAATGCGTCCAGAAATTCTGCGCCACAAACGCCGCGTGACCGGCCCAGTGGAGCGTCGTCACGTAACCGCGCGGTGCGAGGCCCGCATGCGGCGACGCGCAACAGGAGAACTGCACCCCGCGACAGCCCCAGTACTCCCGCGTGAACCGCCGGCTTTCCACCAGCCAGCCCCGGACCGTGTCATAGTACGGCCAACCCAGTTCCAGGTGGTTGCTGGCGTAGATCGGCCAGTAGTTCATCTGGATGTTCAGGTCGTTGGTGTAATCGTTCCAGCTCTTTCCCTCCGGCTCCATCCGCCACAACCCTTGCAGCCCGGGCATCAGGCAGCCGCGCCGGGAGGAACTCCCGAGCAGGTACAGGCCGAAATGATATTGGCGCAGGAGGTTCGTGTCGGGAATCTGCACACGCGACGCGTTCCAGAACATCGTCCACCAGCGCCGATGCGTGGTGTGAATGCGCCCGAACCCCGCGGCGGCTGCCGCCCAGACGCGCCGGCAGGCTTCCGTTTTGGCCGCCGGTGTATCGCGGTGGGACACCAATGCCAGATAGATCACGAACTCCGCGCGGCTCTCCGCCGTCAGCGTGATGCGCTGCGCGCTCGCGGCGACCTGCGACCCCCGCGCCGCGCCCTGCGCCAGGACCGCGATTGTATAGTCCTCGTTGTGCCAGCCGCGCACGCGATGCCAGAGAATCCCGCCGGTGCAACCGGCGGCCACGGTCGCTTTGGGGTCCTGCGGCTGGTTCTCCAGCGTCAGGTCCATCCCGAACGTCATCGGCCGGGGCGGGTTGCCGCGCCGCCAGTCCATCTGATGGCGGACGCGGATCGCCAGCACCTGATGCTCGACGCTGACCAGCGCTTCGATCAGTTGGCGGCGGACGCGCGTCTGGAACGACGTGGCAACCAGCGCCCGTTGCATGTCGAGCCGGTAGCCAAAGTCCAGCAACTCGATCTCATGCTCGAACCGGCTGGTGTCGAGCACCAGCGCGCCCGCCGGCAACAGACAGAATTTGCCGCGCCATTTCCGGGTGGCTTCCGCAAACGCCAGCTCAATGCGCTCCCATTGCTCGCGTTCGATCCACTGGCGCACCGTGGCGAACCGCTCGGCGACGCGGAAGGAGCGCCGTCGGCCCGTACCGTCGTCGCAGCGTTCGTCCCAGACGTTGGATTTCGCGAGGCGGAACGTGGTTCGCTTGTGGTACGGGATCACCAGCGCGCCGAGGTCGCCGTTGCCAAGTGGCACGCCGTCCGGGATCTCGCAGCAGAAATTGTGGTGCGCGAAGTTCCAGGCGTCAGATTGGATGGTGTTCACGGTCAAAACTTGCGGGCGGCGCGGTCAATCCGCACCTCGTCGATCAGACCTTCAAAGTCGCCATCGTGCGCCCGGTCGCCGATGCGCAGCGTGCGGTAGGGATTCGTGATGTCGAGCAACTCCTTCGTTGATACCGGCGTGCCCGCAACGCCATCCACCACGAGCATCGCATTCGCTTTACGCTCGGCCACGAGCACAATGTGATGCCACTGACCGTCGGTGACCGTCGTCGGATGGGCGATGATGATTCGGTGCTGGCCGTCGGCGATGACCGCCACGACCCTGCCAGCATCCAGCACGATCATCCAACCCGGCTCGACCTCGTCGCCCCGGCACTTTTTGTTGATCAGATGCGCCCACCGGTTCGTCGTGGTGGTACGCATCCACAACTCGACGGTAAAATCGGTGGTTTCCCCAAAATCAAGGTCGGGTCGCTCGCCGCGTTCGCCGCCGCAGTCCACGAAATCATCGTCGCCGTCGAACTGCAGCGCCTGGCCGACCTTGCCGGGCATCAGTTTCGCGCCCGTGATCTGGCCGTGGTTGTTGCGCCCGCTCGTATCGCGCGCGACGCGGTTCGTGGCTTCGTCGAAATGCAGGAGCAGGATCGGGGCGTCCTCCGCGCAGGCGAGGGTTGTAGCGAGCAAAAGCAGCGTGAAGGCAAAAAAGGGGACATTCATAATTTTCGCCGCCAAAGATGGTTCTCTTTCGATTCGCGCATCGATGGCGAAAATTATGAATGTCCCCTTTTTTGCCTGGTTCATTCAAACCTCCATTCGCCGAAATTGTTGGGTTCGGCGAAATGTGCTTCGACGCTGTTCCAACTCGTGTACTCGTTGGCAGGACGTTCTTCGCGGGTCAGGTTCCCGAACCACACTGCGCCCGCGGGCGCTTCTTTCAGGCCGAGCGTGGCAAACGGAATCCGAAGTTCCGCCGTCCACGACGCGCCGTTGGTCCGGACGGCGCACGTCCACTCCAGGTTGTAGGCGGCGTTGTGCTTGAGGCCGTCCCACTGCGCGCCGGTCGGGTTCGTGGCGAGATGCCACCACTGATTGCGGTCCGACGTGTGACTGAAAAACACCTCGGCCACATCGTCCGCGTGGTAGAACCGGTCCGCATCGCGCGGCCATGACTGGCCCACGATCTCATCCGGTTTGGGTTCGGCGCAGTCGAACGCGATGTAGAGGTTCTGGTCGTCGTACACCAACCGGGCGGTGGTTGCCTTCGTGCCCGGTACGCGCATGCCGCGCACCCGAAACGCATCCGCCACCGCCGCCTTCTGCCAAGCCGCGTCCGAGAGAGCGCCATTGACGGTTGGCGCAGCGACTCCCGCCGGCAGGCGCGGGATGGTCAGCGTGCGCGTCTCCGGCGCCCAAACGGGCTGCGGGTGGCGCGCGATGACGAACGAGTCGGTGGCCGGGACGGGGGGCCCGGGCGGGAGGTTGAGCAGTCCCGCTTGTCGCAGGTTCTCGCGAAGCAGGGCCAGGTTGGCGCCAAACATTTCCAGCCGTTTGCGTTGCGGTTCGGTGGCGGCGCGGTTCAACGCCTGCTGGTAGAGCGTCTCCATCCGGCCGTAAAGCGGCAGGTAAACGTCGCGCACCATTTCATAGTTCACTTCGTAATTGCGTATTGCGGTTTCAGTGAGCTTGTACCGGCGAATGGCGTCATCGAGCATCGTGAACAAGTCGCGCATGGAAGTCCAGCCGGGGCCGTAGGCGCGGCGCAACCATTCTTCATACGTGCGCCGCACATCGAGGTCGCCGTCCCACGCCAGCTTGGCGTAGAGGTAATTGATCGGCGCGCCGTAACCCCAGGCTTCCGCGCCGACCAGGTACAGGCCGGTGCCGCCAAGGCGGTGGATGGTGGGAATCTCCAGGCTCAACAGTTCGAGGCTCGGCGGCGTGGGCGTGCCCGAGGCCGAGCGCAACCACACCGTGTAGCTCTGGTAGCTGAAGTGCCGGGTCAACTGCGCCCACTCACGCGCCACGCGCACGAACTCCTGCCGGTACTGCGGCTTGTACAAGGCATAGCCGTAGTAGTCGATGTGGGCCCAGTTGAGCGCGACGTTGGGTTCGAGCGTGATCGGTCGTTGCGGCGGGTACTGGTAGTTGAAGTACACGAGGCCGCAGAGCAGTTTGTCGGGATGCCTGGCGGCGACGAGCCGCGCGACGTCGTTGTAGAACTTGAGGATCAGGTAACTAAACGAATCGTTGCCGTGCGGGTCTTTCTCGATCAAGGGCCGGCACCGGTCGCACCGGCAAAAACCGGGGCCGTCGGCGGGCGAGATCGAAAGGACCGGGTACTCGGGATGTCGTTCAATGCTGCGGATCACGCCGTCAGCGAACGCGCGCACCACGTCTTCCCGGCTGGTGCAGAATTTGTCTTTGTCGCCGCCGACCGCGAGCCATTCGGGATGTTGTTTCAACAAAGCGGAGGGGATGTGGTCATCCCACGCATGCGCCATCTGCAACAGCAGCGTGCCGCCGAGTTTCTGGCGGCGCACCCATTCGTCCACAGCCGGGTGACCCGGATTGTGGGCGCCGTGTCCGCTCTCGTGGATGTACGCGAGCCGGCGCATCTGGAAATCGGGCGCCTCGGTGAGATTGATCCGCGGCAACCGCCACGTCGCGCGCTGGGGGATGTCCTCGCCCCATTCGCCCGGCAACAGCCAACGCACGTCGAGATACCTTTCGAGGAACGTGTACGTGCCGAGCAGTGTCCCACGGCTGATCCGCAAGTCACTGGGGGCGTACCCCGGTTGGAAGATCTGCTTGGAATCCGGATCATCGCGCCCGGCGATGAACAGGTCCGCGCCGCGCGTCCGAATCACAAAGCCGTCATCCGGCAGCCCGGACAAGTCAATCTGCCCGGTGTCACCGAGGGCGATCATCGGCGAGGCGGGTCTGTGGACGATGGGCAGTTTCTCCCCGGTGGCGATTTCGATGACGCGCTGGAGTTCCTGCGCGGCGAGCGTCACGGAAGAGGGCGCGTTGGCGTCATGATAGATCCGGTACGACGACTGAGTGCCGGTGTGAACACAAGAGACAAGGAAGAACGCGACGAAGAGCAAGCTGAAGCTTGTACTCCAAACGCAAGCTGGGAATGGTCTCGTTCGGAGTACAAGCTTCAGCTTGCTTCGTTTGCCCGTTCTCAAATCAATCCCTCGGCCCGCGCCAGCCAATACGCCCACAACCAGTGGACCAGCGCGTCGCCGTCGAAGGCGCGGGTCATCCATTTCTGATCGGGCGGCAACTGGTCGCGGTAATCAATCTTCCAGCGCATCTGTGGCAGGTCCATCGCTTCGAGAATGTCCCGCCCGGTATCCGCAGCGCCAAGGTCGGCGTGATACCGGTGAATCTGGAACGCCGCGCGCGCGAACATCGTCGGCGAATGGCCCGACTTCACGTCGGCCACGAAGCCTTTGTGGCGCCAGACGGGATTGGGTTGGCCGCCGGCGTAGAACGGTTTCTCGACTGGTTGTATCGCGCCCGTGGCCGGGTCGTAATAGAAATGGCCGCGCTCCAGGCAATCGTCGCCGATGGCCCGGCGGCCGGTCTCGTAAGCGACGCGGAGTTGACGCAGCCACGTGTCGCGTTGCGGGGCGTCGTGCTCCAGCAGGGGGATCAGCGACGCCGCGGCGGAGGCGGTATGTTCGGGTACGGCTGGCCAGAGGAAGGGTTCCATTTCAGGTTGTGCGCCGGTCTCCTGACCGCGCACTACGTCCGACCGAAGGTCTCCAGTCCGGCGCGGGAGACCTGCGGTCGATGCCCCGGCGCGGTCGGGAGACCGGCGCCGAACACCGGTGCGGATTCCGCCTAAAGGCGGGACACCGAACATCGGCACGAAGGGCGGACCGGCTTTCACTTCCGGCAGCGCGGCGAGGCGCTCGAATTCGGCGCGGAAACGCTGTTCGCCGGTATGTTTCCAGGCGAGCCAATTGAAGACCGGAAACCGGTTGAGCGGCCATTGCCAGTCGTGGGTGCGTTCGCGATAGGGATGCCGGTACTGCCGCCGCAACCACATCCCGGCAATGCCGCCGATGATCTCGCGAATCTTCGCGCGCTCGGCGTCGGTGGCCAGCGGGGCGAACTGGTCGAGACCGACCATGGCGTAGAGGCACTGGTCGGTGGACATCTCCCGGCTCAACCGACCGCAGTGAAATTTGCTGAAGAACCCCGGCTCGACCGCCTGGGAGAGGTCGTACAGTTTCGCCAACGCGCGGAAGGTGCGCCGCGCTTGATCGAGCGCCGACGCTTCCGCAGTGACGCGGTATTTCCACACCAGCGCGGCGAGATACGCGCCCGTGCACATGCCGGTATTCTCGTAGGCCATGTACGCGCCAAACTCCGCTTCGGTCGCCGCGCCGGGATGGCGCAGGATGTCCATGTCGGGCGTGAAGAAACCGCGCGCGAACGGGCGCATCGCTTCGGCGTCGATCCACGACAACACCAAGCCGTGGGCATTCACGAGAGATTGCTCGACGGCGTCCTCGAATTGGGCGGCGCGCTCGTTCGTAGTTAGGCACGGAGCGTCAGCGGAGTGCCGTGCCGTTCGGGGCCGAGCCTCAGCCACGACGCCACTCCGCTTCGCTTCGTGGCTCACTACAAACGCCCTCGATCACTGATTCCATCGGTCGGTGTTGTTGACGACGTTCAGGACCGGTTGTTTCTCCGCGTGGCCGTCCACGAACGCGGCGATGGTCGTGCGGTTGTGGCGACCGAAGATGGAGTCTCGGGTGTAGCGCTCATCGTACATCGGGATGGCGTTCGGGTTGTGCCCCGGCATGTACCAGTAGGCGTAGCCGGGCGACTGGGCCATGGTCTGGTTCAGTAAATAGCCGCCGGCGTCCAACAGCAAGTAGGTCTGGGCGGGGCGCGGGATACTGGCGAACTTGCTCGGCGGGACGGGCGTGCCTTGGAGCAGGTGGCCGCAGACGTTGTAATTCAAACCGTAGTTGCCGAAGCCGAGGTTGCGGGAGTTGCGGACGCCGCCCGGGCAATTGATCCAGGCAGGTTGCGGGTCCATGTCCATCGCGATCTGGCTGACGGGTTTGCCTTGGAGCATCCCCACCGCGTTCTGTTGCCAGAAATAGGCGATGTCCACTCCGTTGGCTTGCGGGCTGGCTGGCGGCGGGCACGTCCCAGCGTATTCGTCGGCGTACAGCATCAAGGCTTGGTGGATTTGGCGGACGTTGGACAGACACGTGGCACCCTTGGCTGTCTCGCGGGCGCTTCTCAAGGCCGGCAAGAGCAACGCCGCCAGAATTGCGATGATGGCGACGACGACCAGCAACTCAATTAAGGTGAATCCGGTTCGTCCTTTCACACAATTGTCATCGCGGCGTTCTGCCGCCGCGCTCCGTCCTCTTGCCGCATCAACCGCACACGCCGCCAGCGCGGCGTGGCTACACCGCCTTCCGCCGTCGGCACCTCCACAACACCAACCCACCGGTGACCAGGAGCAATCCCGTGCTCGGTTCGGGCGCCTCGAAGCCGATGGCCCAGCGGATATAATCGTATTCAGCCGAACCAGAAGGCGCCCCCCAATCACCGAACTCAAGCCAGCGATTGCCGCCTGCGGTTGAACTGGCAACCGACAACACGGGATTGAACATGTCATCCACAAACAGCTTGCTGGTGCCGCCGGCGGAGACCACCCGGTACGTGTGCCAATCCGTGCCCAGCGCCAGGTTGGAGACGACGGTACTTGTCCCGGTCAAGACGGCGGCGTTTTGTGAGGCGCGCGCTACGAAGCCCGCCGCGTCGCCGGCGGTGCGGAATTCCACGCCGAACGCGGCGTTGAACGGATGACCGGTCAGCATGCGCATGCGATACTCGACCGTCCACACGTTGGTGGCCGGCAACACGGTCGAGGGACCGTATAACCGAAAGCCCATACCATCGTTATTGACTCCGGTATCGATCGTCAACCCCTCGCTCGTGACTGTCACCGAGCCGCCCGCGCCCTGCAGGTCTTCGGCAAAGAAGTTGCCGGCACCAAATCCGTTGGTGGGATACGTGCCGCCTTCGTAACCGTAGCTCCAGAGCACCCCATTGGCGGACAGGTTCGTCGAGAAACCGACCGCGCCAAGCTCGCTCGAACTCACCCCGATGGCCAGCGCCAGCGCGCCGGCCAGTTTCAGGATCTTACCGACTTTGTTGTTGTGTCTAACTGATTTGCTTTTCATGCTTTTCTCCCTAGTTTGTCCGTGATTGGTTCTGCGCCTTCAAAGTGCTGGTCACGGCGGCCGGATTGGCCTGCGCCGACTGGCGGACAACCACCGCCTGGTACAACCCAAGGCGCGGCAGCACCAGCCGCCGGCCCGCGAGCGGGAGCGGTTTCCCGTCCGGCTCTGATTGCGCTTGCGCCTCCAACTCTCCCAGCACCCCCCCCAGCTCGATTTCGATGTCGGCCAACTGCTCGCATTCGCCCGCCCCCGAAATGAAGTCGCCGGCATCGTACTGATGATTCAAGAAATGCAGCGTGATCGCGTCGCCCCGGCGGGTCGCCAGCACTTCGACGCATTCGTGACCGCGCAGGCGCACCGCTTGGCCGCCGAGCAGTTCGTTCAACAGGTTGATGGCCAGCCGGTGCGGCCAGGGATGCCGGGTCTGGTGTTCGTCGGCGCAGGTCAGTTGCAGCGCGCAGGCGATGACCCGGCCTTTGCCCACTTGATTGATCGTGATGCCCGGATGCCAATCGGCTTGCTCGCGCGTCGCCGGCCAGTTGGGCGGGTTTTGGATATCCGACGTGCGCACCTTGTCCATGAACTGCGGCACCAGATGCGCCAGCGGCCGGGCCGTCGCGCAATGCAACACCTGGGCTTGGCCGCATTGGAAATACACCGGTTCATCGGCGAGCAATCCCGCGCTAATGGCGGGAGTCGCCGGCTGAAGATAAAATCCATACCCGCGCAACGTGCCGTGCGGCGCGCAGCCGACGAGCGATTCCAGCATGAACGGCCCGTCGGTGTTGCGGCGCGCCAGCGGGCCTTCGACCAACAACCGTCCGCCGTGTCGCACGTAAGCTTCGAGCGCGATGGCCAGTTCGTCGTCGATTTCGAGCGCGGCGGGCACGATCAGCGCCCGGGGCGCATGCGCCGCGTCGAGTGTGCGGACGATGGTGAAGAGGAAATGGCCGTTGCGCAGCCATTCGACCCATTTCCAGATCGCGGTCGGGCGGTCAACGAGGCAGCACTGGCCGGCTTCAAGCAGGCCGATCTCGGCGACGGGCTGGCCGCCGGTGAGCAGGGGGCGGTTGGTCCGCACCCACGCGCCCCATTCGGCCAGCCGGTCCATGTTGCCGGCCGACAACCGGCCATCGGGGGCGTGATTGATGCCGAGAGTGTACGTGCCGCCGCCGATCAAGGTGGCGAGCGATTCGAGCTGGATGAGCGTGAGCGGCTTGGCCACGTTGTGCGACCACTCCAGTTCGGCGCAACTCATCAATTCATACGGCCGCCCGTCCTGGGGCAACAACTTCGTCCACAGGCACCGGGCCGGCGGGTGGTGTGCCTCGCCGGTGTAGTAGTCGGAGAGCTCGTCCACCCGGTCGTTGAACGGGTGGCGCCGTTTGCCCGCACCGTTGAAGCTCAGCAGCAGCGGCCGCGGCAGCTTGAGCAGGTCGCGTTTCACTTCAATCAGGAAGCGCCGGTAGCTCTCCGCGCGGAACTCGTCGTGGCGCGTGGTACCGAATGCGTCGGTCAGATGCTCGCCGCCGAACCACTCCGAATAGGCCCGGTGACAGTGTTCGCAGAAACAGGTGTCCTGGCCCTCTTTCAGGTCACAAGCCGGCGGATGCGGCGGCAGATAGAGAATGTCGAGCCAGTAGCCCACGATCGGGTAACGCTCGGCCAGTTCACGCAGTTGGGCGCGCACGAAATCGCGGAACGGGCTGTTCACGCACAGCCAATGATAGTGGAAGAAGTACTTGTGGTCGGGCACGAGAACCCGGTCATGCACATCCCGAATGCGCCACTCGGGATGTTCGCTGCCCACGAGGCTGTTCAGCGAGAGCGAGTAGTAGGCGATGACGCGAATGTCGCGTTTGCGGCAGGCGGCCACCTGTTCGCCAAAGAAATCGCGCGTGGGCTGCGCCTTCGTGTGCGCCGACGGCCAAAGCTGGAAGCCGTCATGGTGCTGCGTGAGCAGCGTGACTGTCTCGAACCCGATCCTGGCCCACGTGGCCGCGTAGTGGTCGGGATCGAACTGACTCTTGTCCGCCGCCCATGCCGGCGAGATGAAATGGGGAATGCCGCGGATGAGGTCCGTCTTGAGCCACGGAAACAGTCGCGCCACCTCTTCGGCGCTTCGCACCACATCGTCCGCCTGTGCTGGTATCAATGGCATGACAACGCCATCCTAGACATATCCCGTGGCCACTCAATGCAGAATCGGGCTGGGCCGATCAACGTGAATGAGTCACGGTATCCGCTACCCGAGGCGTGCCCTCTGTCGCAGGTAGGTTTGCAACAACTCCGCAAACGGCGTGGAAGTACGGGCGAGACAATATCCAATGCGGTTGGTGTGGCATGCGTTCTCGAGTTCGTGCATGTACTCGCCCATCAACTGCCGGTAACGCTTGCGCACGTGACGCGGGTCGAGCTTGAGTTGCTCGAAGGTTTCCATGTCCTGAAAGATGGCTCGTCGGTCAAAGGTGAAATCAATCTCGGCATCGTCGAGCACGTGGAAGACGATGATGTCGTGCCGCAGATGCTGGAAATGTTTCAAGCCCTGGAGGATCTTCTGCGCATCGTCGAGCAGGTCGCTGATGATGATGATCAACCCTCGGCGTTTGATGTTCGCGGCGAGCGCGTGCAGCACGGCGCCGGCATCGGTCTCGCCTCCCGGCTGGGCGTTGGCCAGCATCTCCAGGATCTTCTTCTTTTGGTTGGGCGTTGCCCGAGGGGGAAGGCTCCGGCGCAATTCCGTGTCGAACATGACCAAACCCGTGGCGTCCTGCTGCCGAAGAAGCAACTGCGTCAGACACGCCGCCAGGCACGAGCCGTAATGCAGCTTGGTGAGCGTGCCGCTGGTGAATCCCATCGAACCGCTGGTGTCGAGCAGGATGGTCGAGCGAAGATTGGTCTCAGCTTCGTACTGTTTGACGTAGTAGCGGTCGGTCTTGGCGAACACCTTCCAGTCAATGTGCCGAAGTTCGTCGCCCGGGGAGTACTCGCGGTGTTCGCTGAACTCGATGCTGAACCCGTGAAACGGGCTTTTGTGCATCCCGCTGATGAAACCCTCGACGACGCGGCGCGCGAGCAGTTTGAGATCGCCGAGGCCGGTGACGATACGCGGGTCGGCAAGGTGCGGGGGGAGTTCGGAGGATGGCAGGCCTGTCGAGGATAGACGATAGAGGATAGAGGATTGCATTGCGGGCTAGCGAGAGGCGGTCCGACAAAAGTCGTCTGCACGCTCGATCATTCGATTCAGCATTGCGCCGACGTGTTGCCATCGGTCGTCCATTTCCCGGTGCTGCGCCAGGGTCAGGTAACCGCAGTCCACGGCGTGATCAAGCCAAGCCTGTGTTTCCATTGCTTCACCCAGAGCATCGTCAATCTTGCTGATAAAGGACGCCGGATACCGTCGGCGCGCCCAAGCTTCCGCGATCATCGCATTCACCGCGCGGGAGGAACGCCGTATCTGGTCGGTGAGTGAGTACTTCTCTTCGGGCGGAAATCCGTTTGTGATCAAGAATACCTTCTTTGCTTCTGCACGGGCGAGCTTGTAAACCTCCAAGTCCCGAAAACTCCGAATAGCCGGCATGAGTTGCTCCTTCCTGCGATCCTCTATCCTCTATCCTCTATCCTCGAGCTTTTGCGTAATCCGCTTCCGTGGGTTCGGGGACGTTCTGGAGCAACTGCTCGATGATGTTCACCGAAGAAATCCCTTTCGCTTCCGCAGCGAAACTCGGCAGGATGCGGTGACGCAATACCGGCTTGGCGACGGCGCGGATGTCTTCGCAGGAGACATTATAGTGGCCGTGCAGCGCGGCGTGAGCCTTCGCGCCGAGCACCAGGTACTGCACGGCGCGCGGGCCGGCGCCCCAATCAATCAGTTGCTTCGCAAAATCAGCCGAGTCAGTTTCCTTGGGGCGTGTGGCGCGGACGAGGTTCACGGCGTAGCCGGCCACGTGCGGCGTGATCGGGATCTCGCGGACGAGGCGCTGGAAGTTGATGATGTCCGCGCCGCTGAAAACTGCCTCGAGCGCGGGCTTCTCCATCCCGGTTGTTCGCAGAGCGATCTGCAGCTCTTCTTCCTTCGTGGGATACGTGATCGCCACTTTGAACATGAACCGGTCGAGTTGCGCCTCGGGCAACGGATATGTTCCTTCCTGCTCGATCGGGTTCTGCGTCGCGAGCACGAAGAATGGTTCGTCCAGTTTGTAGTCGCCGCCGCCGATGGTGATCTTGTGTTCCTGCATCGCTTCGAGCAAGGCAGCCTGCGTCTTGGGCGGGGTGCGGTTGATTTCGTCGGCGAGGATGATGTTGGCGAAAATCGGCCCGTGAATGAACCGCACGCTGCGTTTGCCGGTGGTCATGTCTTCCTCCATCACGTCCGTACCGAGAATGTCCGACGGCATCAGGTCGGGCGTGAACTGGATGCGCTTGAACTTGAGGTGCAGTAGCCGGGCGAGCGTCGAGATCATCAACGTCTTCGCCAGCCCGGGCACGCCTTCGAGCAGGCAGTGTCCCCCGCAAAGCACGGTGGTGAGCAGTTCATCCACCACATGCGTCTGGCCGATGATGACCTTGGACAATTCGGCCTGGATTTTGTCGCGGCCATCGCGAAGCAGTTCGATCGAGTCGGTTGTTTGTGTCATGATTTCAAGATTCTCCTATGGGACAAACGCGGCGAGTTAAACATGGTGACGCAGAGAATGCCAAGCTTGAACTCCCTCGTCACCGAAACTTTTTTTCCTTCTATTTCGTGACACGATTTTCTGTTTGCCGTTTCGCAAAGGCCTTAGCCTGCGTCAAATCCAGAAGCGGGTCGTCAAGGCTATTTTCGTTTGTTTTCCTCAGCAAAAAGAAAGATTTTGACATGGGGGGGGGGCACCTATGGTAGAGCCCACGACAGTTCGGAAAAGCGATTGTGAAACGACAAGGACAAGGCGCCGTCGGGATGAGAGCGGTAATTTCAGTTCTGCTCGCGAGCGTGCTTCTCGTGGCGATCAGTGCATGCACCACGAGCAAGCAAGCCAAGCGTGAGAAGCAGCCCACGACTGAAACAGTGTTCGCGCTCCCGGAAGGTTTGCACGCGGAAGCGCAGTACCGGCCGGGAGTGGACTCCTCGAAATACCCACTGATCGAAGTCTATCTGCACAATCAAACGAGCCAGCCGGTGGAATGGAAGCGTGCCTCTCTGAACGGGAACCAATTGCAGATGCTGACGAACGGGGTCGTGTGGTTCCAGTTCTATCCGACGGAGAAGGCCAATCCCGGTGAGACGGTTCTCCTTCAAGTCAATCTGGTGGCGAATCCCCGGAACGAACAGACGGTTCGCTGTGAGACACAGGATGGGCGAATCATCGAAGTCAAACTGCCACCCTTCTCAATACCTGCGGTGAAGATGGACGCGGTTACGTTCAGTTGGGACTTCCGTCAGATGTTCGTCGCGTATTCTCCGGGGAGCTACTTCGACTGCTCTCAGTTGGTGCCCTCGCGTGTTCTCGTGAATGGCGTGGATGCAACCGCAACTTCGGAACTCCTTTCCCCGCCCACTCTGAAAGAGCCTGCCTTTCTCCGAGTGAAGCTGCCGGAGCCGACCGAGCAAGGCCGCCCTATGTACGTGCGACTGGAGTTGAGGAATGGGATCGTGCGCCACTGTTTGGTTCGAGCTTGGAAGGGGTTTTTCCTCGACGCGTTCGCGGTGGACGAAAAGAATGCCAAGCTTCGCAAAGCTCTCGGGCTCGATCATCGCCCATTCGGCCGCCACTGCGGTGGCGATCCAGCGTGCAATGATCTCGCGCTGGGCAGAAAGTACGGGGCATCCATGGATTCAGTCTTGGAAGAAAGAAAGGCTTCGTGGAAAGAAAAGGATAATCGCCTCAGCTACGTCTCCCTCTGTACAGCGGCCACGCCAAACGCAGCCTATTCCATCTATGGGCAGTGCATGGACGCGGCCCAAGCCAACCCTTATCGTCTGCATTGGTCGCAAGAGGAAAAGTTTGTTGAAACGGAGGAGCGATACCTTCGCTGGTGCCGGCAGGCTGCTTCCCCTCGCCCATGGTTCTGGTTTCCAGAAACCTTTGAAGTGCACGGTCGCATTCTGGAAGCCGAGGAGTTGCGCCTGCTGGCGTGCGCAGCGGTCGGCCAAGGGGTAAAAGGCATCAATTATTTCTGCCATTCCTATGCTGGACCCCCTCCAGTCCATGGCTTCGATAAGAGTCCGAGGCTGCTTGCCGAAGTTAGAACTCTCAACCGTATGTTCAAAAAATACGAGCACATCTTTTCGACCGCCATTCCAATTTCAGACGAAAGTTCTACCGATCAAGCGGATAAGATGGCTGTCAAGACACTCTGGTGCGGAGACCCATCTGGAGTCTTGGTCGTAATTCGCAACATGGACTATTCGACGGACCGCACTCCCAACGAGTACGGCTCCCATGCCCGATTCCATTGGAAGCCTAATAAAGAGCCGGCAAAAATCAGTATTGGTAAGCCCATCTGGATGCCGCTGTGCAAGCATGGCTATGCAACTGATCTGCTAAGTGGAAGACAGGTTCATTACACCGTGAAGGATGCCGCGATATGGTTGGACATTCAACTGGACCTAGCGAGTCTCATTTTCATCCCGAGCTAAAGGAGGAATGCTGATGACAGCGATGACGAGAAACTTGAGCATTAAGTTGCGACACTATGGATTTTTGTTGAGTCTTGTGCTCGTCCAACATTGCTCTGCGCAGACTCCCGACGTGAGCCCGGACATCTCCATCTCTGTCGGCGGCGTTGCGCGAAGCCAACTTTGTGTGGGCGAACAAGCCACGTTCAGCGCCGAGAATCAGTGCACTGCTGATCCCGATGGCCCAATCAACTATTCTTGGAGTGGCGCAGTGTCGGGGACAAATCAAACCGTTTACGGATCTTTTACAACGACAGGGAACCGGACGGCTACAGTGAATGTCCATTACAATACAGCCGAGGGCGGCGTGTACGATGGTTCCACCAATTCACAGTTTACCGTTAAGACAGTATCTTCAATCACCTATGCGAAGAGCGCTGTTTGCCTCGGACAACAAGAACCTTTCCAGGTGGCGACCGATCCTGCAAATTGCTATGAAGGGATAACGATCACCGTTCCTGATGGCGAGCTCATATCCTACAGTACAAGTACGGGAATCGCCCAAGTAAAGTTGAACGTTCTTTCCACCGACAATAATGACAAGAAAACCGTCACGGCGAAGTGTGGGGATCCGTCCTGTTCAACCTGCACAGGCCAGGCAAGTACTCAAGTTGTCGTGGCTAAAGTGGCCTCTATCACACGGTCGCCATCGGATGGTCCGACTACTGTTTGTAAGGATGAATTTCAGCAGTTTCAGGTGGAAACCGAGCCAACCGGACATTACGATAAACCCATTGTTGTTTCCGCATTCGCGTCAGTTAATTATGATACGAATTCAGGGATTGCAACGGTGCACTTTACGAATGCATCTCAGACCGCCGTTAATATTTGGGCGAGTTGCGGTCCTGACTCAAAAAACATCGAAACGACAGTGGTAGATGTCGGACCCATTTACGCGACATGCACAAATAGAGTTGGAGCCGATGGTGGTCAGATAGGCTTTATGGTGACCCCAACGCCCTCAAATAGGCAGATCGAATGGCGCTACGAAGGAAGCTCTCAAGTGTGGACCGGTACTACTTTCACTGTTACAGCCCCCTCGGGAAATGGTTTCTTCACAGTGACAGCAAGCGACAAAGACTTGCCGACGTGCTCCGAGACTTTCGAGGTCGAGGTCGTGGGACATTGTGGTGCGAACTATCCGTGGGAAAATTTCGCCTACGATTCGACCGAAGAAGGAAGGCCGGCCAATTGCGGCGGAGACCTAGCTTTGTTTGAGCCGCCTCCATTTGCGGTTGCGATCACGGGCAATTACACTGCCTGCCATGGAGTGATCAGTAACACCACTGCATGGTTTCCCCGCATAGTCGCACTCGGTTTCACCTATTACAAGGATGTGTGTTGCGGCAGTAGGACCGCTATTACAAACGCGACCATGGTCACGAGCAACGACTTCTGCAATGGCATCTTGGCTGAACTTGAACCCCCTGGAGCGTATACAAATTACTGCGCGCCGACGTGCCTCGAAGACTACGTCAGCGTGGGCAACGATGCCTACTGGGCAATCTGTACCAACCAGTGGGCGGTGGGAGAAGCTATAGTGGAATCCAAGACGAAGTCATTCGTCTGCATCCAGCGCGACGCCGTCGATGAGGCAGAACGTGACCTGGAGGACGATGTCAACAGCGCATTACAGAGTGTCTACAACAACATTATCGCTCAATGGAATAGTCAGTTTGCTACGATTGAGGAAGCCGCCTACGACGCTGAAGAGGCCTGCTTGCAGGCACTATCAAGCGAGATCGAACAAAAGGCCTATATTAATGGTTGGACGTGCCCTTGATAACCGTGAAGAGGAGAAGAATATGAGCACAAACAGTATGCTAGACAGCGCCAACGGTCAGAGGCTAGTTGCGAGTTTAGTTGCGTGTTTCAGCCTTCTGGGATTGGGAGCCGGGGATTTATCCGCCCAATCCCACGGGGGAATGAACAAGTCAACTCCTGAGAAGCAGTTGCTTTCAATGGGATTCGGAACATCCGCAGAAGACCTGCGTAACGCCCTGGGCAATTCCAACTTGCTGGCCAGGGTCTTCGCTACCCAATTTATCAAAGAGCAAAATGATAAAGCCTTCACCTCTGACATAAAGAAGCTCTTGGACGACAAGGAGTCGTGCGTTCGTGTTGAAGCCGCAATGGTATTGGCTCCATGGGGAGAAGCAAAGGCTTCGGAGGTCCTTCGTTCGGAGTTGCAGACTTCCGAAGATGTGAATGTAAGATTGCGTGCAGCGGGGGCACTGGCTGATGTTGGTGATAGCAGAGGGTTCGGCTTGGTCAAAGCCACCTTGCTTGATGAACGCTCTCCCGTGCAAACGTACGCCGCAACCATGATACAGAAGTTCGCCCGCTTCCGCGGCCAAGGCATAGACAGCCTCGCCGTTCAACTGCAAGCAATGGACATCGCTGTTAAGAAGGCCGAGAAGAAAGAAAGTGAGGGTGCGGTCAGACAAGCAGCATGGCTGTTCAGAGTCTTGGCGCATGACTTGGAGCAATCCGAGGACAGCCGGGCGGTGGCCAAGTTGCATGAGGCTTCCAAGTCGAAGGATCCCAAGATTCGTTTTGCCGCTGAACAAAGCCTGAAAAGAAGCGAGCAGAAGCAGGCTAGCGGGAAACAGCATTGAGATGGCTTAAAGCCTCAAAGCATTGAACCCAATGCGAGACGCGTCTCGGCTTGAACCGCTCGGGGCGCGGTTATACCATCGCGGGCCGGATGAGATGCTTGCGGATGAAGCAGTTTATAGCGTCGGCATGGACGAGGTCGAAATGCCTGACCAGCAAACTTAGCGAAATCCTCAAACACAACAATGCCTCTGGGTGGGCAACTTTTCTCGTGTCACTCGTGATGGTATACGCCCTCCTCCAGACCAACAGGGCCATCAAGCAGACCGCTGAGTCTATCGAACTCCAGAGGTCTGCTAACTCTAACGCTGCCGTACAACTGCGAATCGAGCAGGATACGAGGTTATACCCGGAACTAGAATGCCGGTGGGACACCATCAGCGGCCTCGTCCTCCGCAACGTGGGTACCGCGCCTGCGACGAACATCAATCTTCGCACTGCCGTTGTCTGCGTCACGTCCAATGTTTCATACGACTTCCGAGCGCGGCGGGGTCACATCTTCAATTTTCACAAAGGAATTTTCCGTCCCGCCAATCCTCAGTCGGTTTGTGACAATTGAAGATCAGACCCCGGCTGGCCCTGCCGAGCCGTGTGGCCTTTCGAAGATGCATTCGAAGATGCACTGGGAGAGGATCACGAAGGTTTCACAGCTTGCTACGTTTCAAGCGCTGATTCGTGGTATTCTCCGCGCGGTCATAGATTGAGCTTCTGAGAGGCTGGCGTGGACAGCGCAAATCCAGTACAATCAGATCGAGTTGGTCGCTTGACGATCATGCTTCAACTGGAATTCCGTTTCGAGGACATCGAGTTCTTCGAACGCCAGCGGTTCGAGCATCCTCACCCCTGGCTGCAACGCAAGTTTGAAGCCCTCTTCCTCAAAAGCCACCACCTGCCGCATCAGACCATCTGCGAACTGTGCGGGATTTGTGGCAACACCTTGCGCCGCTACCTCATCGAGTACCAGCAGGGGGGCCTCGCCCACGTGCAGGAACTACCCTTTCACCGTCCCTCCAGCGTCTTGGAATCGCATCGCGGCTTCCTGCGAGAGGAGTTCACGCTGCGACCGGTGGCTACCGTCCGAGAGGCGGCGGCGCGCATCGCTGAACTCACCGGCGTGCGCCTGTGCCTGACCCAGACCCGGGATTGGTTGCATCGGCTCGGTCTGAAGTGGCGCAAGGTGGCACCGATCCCGGCCAAGGCCGATCCGGCCGCCCAAGCCGAGCTCAAGGCTCAGAAGCTCGAACCGCGTCTGCAGGAGGCGCGGGCGGGCCAACGGGCGGTCTATTTCGTGGATGCGGCTCACTTTGTCTATGGGGCATTTCTGGGGTGTTTATGGTCGCTGACGCGGGTGTTTGTGCGCACGCCGTCCGGTCGGCAGCGCTTCAACGTGCTGGGGGCGCTCGATGCGCTGACGCACGAACTGATCACGGTGACCAACGAGACGTATATCAACGCGCTGAGTGTGTGTCAGTTGCTGCGACAACTGGCGGCGCAAGCCGGGGGCAAGGCGGTGACCGTGGTGCTGGACAACGCGCGCTACCAGCACTGTGCGCTGGTGGAGACGGAGGCGGCGGCGTTGGGGATCGAGTTGCTGTTTTTGCCGCCGTATTCGCCGAACCTGAACTTGATCGAGCGGTTGTGGAAGTTTGTGAAGAAGCGCTGTTTGAACTCGAGGTATCATGCAGATTTTGGGGTGTTTCGGGGTGCGATCCAGGAATGTTTGGCGAAGATTGGAACCCGCCACAAAGCGGAGCTCGATACGCTACTGACCCTCAATTTCCAGACGTTTGAAAAAGCTCAATCTATGACCGCGTGAAGAATACATCCGAGTGACAGGCATAAAAATCAAAGTTTTTATCAATGTTTGTCGGCCACCGCCGACGGCTGGTGTACCTTTCATAGAGGGAGCCGGCGATCCACAGATTAACTCAGGTAACGTTTGCTCTGTTCTTTGCAGCTTTACCCCTAATCAGACTGGTTGCGCACCGTATTCGAACTTTGCTTCTGAGGACTGTCTCAAAGCTCATGAAGAACAACATTTTCAGGATTTTGACGATGAATTTGACTTTATCTGGGCGTATTATGAAGATGAGATCGAAGACCTCCACGTCCCTTTTGCCTGTACAGACATGGATGACCCTGCGGAGGCTGTTGAAGCCATCTTTTGGTCCGAAGACGGCAACGGCATAGGGGATCAACTATCCGAAGCGTACCTCGCTGCTGCTGACATTTTCAATGATGCCACTTGGCGGGCTCAATCTGAAGTCAACGCAATCGCAGCAGAAAACACTTGTTTATCAGGACAGCGGGCGCAAATCCAGCAGCGATTTGGCCAACCCAGTTGTCCGAGCTGCCCGTGAAATAATGCTACAATACAATCTGCAAAGAATGAGCGGAACAGAAGGGAGAATACAAATGGAACTTAGTAGAGGACGAACAGTAACTATTTCTATTTCGTTGGTTACTTTGTGTCTCGCAATTAACGCAGTGAGTTTGCATGCCCAAACACCGGCAGGCAGGGGTGACGACATGCCCGTACCAACCTCAGAGGAGCAACTCAAGGCGAAGGGATTCGACACGACGGAGGAAGGACTTCGAAGTGCCCTGAGCACTTCGAATACGTTGACCCGCGTTTACGCGGTTCGAGTTATCAAAGAGAAGAACATCAAATCACTCATACCGGATCTGGAACTGCTGCTCGACGACAGTAAATCGAGGACTAGGGCCGAGGCCGCTATGGCGCTCGCCAAGTTGGGGAGCCCTAGAGGGCTCCCGTCCCTAAAAATGGAAATGAAAACATCCAAGGAACAGGGCGTCAAGCTTGATGTTGCAGGAGCACTCGCTGAGTTAGGCGACAGCAGTGGCTATTCTGTTGTCAAAGCCTGCCTGTTGGATAGTAAGAACCTTGGGTTGCAGCACATGGCCTCGCACCAAGTACACAAATTCTCTGGTCTCAAGGGGGGAGCAGACGCACAATCGCTTTACCTGCTAGGCATGGATGCAGCGGGTCGCCAGGCGAAAAGCGAGAACGAGAAAGAGGCCAAATCAGCCCGTGTGTTGTTTAGACTGATGGTGAGCGGGCTTGGGATGGTTGGTGATGAAGGGGCAATGCCAAAACTACAAGAAATGACCCAATCGGATGATCCTGAACTGCGTGAGGCAGCCGAAAGAGCTTTGAAAACCATCGAGAAGCGAGTCGAAAGTAAAACGAAGAAATGAGTTTAGGATGGGTTGTAATTATTGAAAATCTGATCGACTGTCATGGACTCATCCCAATCCATTCCACACATTCGATTGTTTCTCACAGTTGATCCTTCTTTTCTGAAACTTGAGCAGACTCTTTCACGGAAGCTTGTTCATCGGCGATACTTGGGCGTTTGTTTATCTTAGTCTGGCATTCTTCCGTCACGGTCTGGCGTGTTTCTGTCGCAGTCTGGCGTTCTTCCGTGAGAAATTGGCGTTTGTCTTTCATACTTTGGTCAGCTTTCGACACACTCTGGCCGTTGTTCTTAACCCAGATGTCTTTGTCTTTACCGCTTTTGTGCGCGGGTGCGACGGATTGACCGTGGCGAGGCCGGCGTAGCCGCGGTTCTGGGCAGCGCGCGAGTTTACAGATTTGTCTTCCTGGAAGGGGAAATTCCCCTTCACCTTTATCCTCTCCCGCGCTGGGGAGAGGAAACAAAGCTCTTCGTGTGACAACCGCTCAGTCTGCGGGTTCGATTTCGACCACCCGCACCTCCTTCGCGAGATGGTCTCTCCAAAATGTTATCAGGAATTCGTGGTGCAATTTGACATCCAATTCGCGTCCCGTGTCGTCCTTCTCCGTGAAATCACCGGCCACAGCCTGGCTCGCTTTGAGTGCATCGAGGAATTGAAAAAAGCTTGCGTCGTTTCACGCCTCGTATCGAGAGCAGGAACTGCAGCGCGTCCTCGTCAAGCACAAGCTTCCAAGCCCGACTCATAGGCCCGCAGCCCGCAATTCCCTGTCGAGCCGCTTCGCAGTATCAAGGGTTACCTTCCCACCGGCATCCATTCGACGCATGCGCGCGCCGAGCTTGGCCTGGTGGGTCGGATCATCCATTCTTGCGAGATGCTTGAGGTACGCGCTCGCAAAAAGCCGATTCTCACCGCTCATCTTGTCAATGGACTTTCTGATTTGCGTCGTGCTCATTGCGGCTCATCATAGGCTATCAGGGAACAACTGCAAGCGATTCATTACAACTATGGCGCCAGAAACACATCCGCCGCGTCCACGTAAATCCGCGTGCCGGCAGGGATGACTTTCCGCCCCTCCTTTGCCGAGCCGAGGAAGTGCATATATCCCTTGGGTTCGCCCGTGGTGGCCGGACCGGTGCGCCAACTGAACGTCCGCCACGGTTCGACGTTGTTGATCGGTTCAAGCCAGCCCCATTGCTGCAAGGTGACGGCAGGAGCGCCCACGATCGAGTACACACCATCGCTTTGCGTGGTCGAACGGCGCAGCTCCGACCAGCGAAAATCCGCGTCGGTGCAGAGGATGTTACACCGCGCGAACAGCCGGTCGCCAATGCCGGTGGGAAATCGGATTGTGACGTACACGGGCGGGGCCACCGCCTGGGGGAGTTCGATCTGCACACATTTGCGTCCGTCCGTTCCGAATCCATCCACGATGGAAAACTTCGCAGCCTGTGCCTTCGGCGGTTCGGCGGGCGTCGAGAACTCGACGTGCGCGATGGCGTTGCTCACCACCTCGGTTTTCTCGAATGATGGATCCGGCAACAGCGGCGTCGGCCAGTATCGTTTCGCCGCGTCGGCGAACAGCGCTTTGCTCTGGATCGCGTCCTTGACGAGCGCCTGGAGGGCGGTCGCTTCCTTGACGGCCTCCTCCTCCTTGGTTGTCTTAAGGACCGCCTCGACGAGCCCTGCGGCCTTCTCGTACTCCTTCTTGAAATAGGCCGCGCGAATCTCAAGCAAGGTCGAACGCAGCGCATACCGTCCGGTCGGCTCGGCCTTGGTCAAGGTCTTGAGTTCGGCGAGCGCAGCGTCGGTGTCCTGGGTTGCGAGCAGCAACTGCGCGTTCAGATACACCACGTCGGGATTCAATCGGGCATCGGGAAACTCGAACACGAGGCTGTCGAAACTGGTGCGAACCTTGTCGGCGAGCGCGGTGATCGTGTCCCGGCTTCCGATTTCCGAGTAGCCGCCGGGATCGAACACCATCTTCGTCAACTCGCCCACGCCCTGCCGCAAGGTGCTGTAGAGCGACCCGCGACGGATGGCCTGTTCCCGTTCGGTGCGTCCGTCCCCCACCTCGACCAGTTTGGCTTCGTCGTAGGCCTTGCGCGCAGAAGCGAGGTCGCCTTGCTGCAGGAACGCATCGCCGAGCGCGATTTGCGCCGAGCGTTCCAGTTTGGGATCGTCGCCACCCTTGTCCTTGATAATCTGGTTGAACGCCTCGATGGACTGCGGATACCGAGCCGCGCGCAACTGCAGCTTCCCGATTTCCAGACGAACTCTCGTCCGCAACGTCCGCTGCTTCTCGAGCTTGGCGTCCATCTGTTGCAGTTCCGCCACCGCGGCGTCCCACTGCCCGAGGTCGGCTTTTGCGTCGGCGATCTTTTGTCGCGCGGAAAGCTCCACCGTCGTCGGAACCGTGCCCGACTTCGTGAGGTACAATGGCGCGAGCTTCAGGATCGTCTCGGCGCGCAGCTTGCGGTCAGAGATTTGTTCGGCGATGGCGATCAACGTCCACAACGTCCCCGGCTCGTACTGGCCGAGCATCGGCGTGACGAGGCGAATCATCTCCTGCGCGGCAACGGGGCTGACCGAGTTGGACATCGGGATTTTCTGCTTTGGCAACGCCGAGAAACTGGTGGCGAGCACCACCTTTTGAAACTTCGATGCGCCCGCGGTGAGCGTGACGGTGTAGCGGCCCGGCTTGACGTACACGTGCGCCGGGTTCGGTTCGGCGCTCGTCGTTCCGTCGCCGAAGTCCCACTGATACGTCACGCCCTCCGTTTTTCCGACCGTGCGGTTGTGAAACCGCACCATCACGACCGGCTGGTCCGCGCCGAGAAGCATGTCGGTTTGGAAATCGTTGAAGAATGCCGCGGTCGCCTGATCGCACAGCCTGTAGTCGCGCACCATGCTGCCGACGACCGATGGATGCCACACCGGCGCGACCGGCTTCGCGACGAGGTTTGCATAGTGGTACTCGGGCCATGGCACCAGCCACGAAATGCCCGTCACGCCGAACCCGGACACGCGCGCCTGGAGAATTTCCAGCGCCTGCGTGCCGCGCGGTAGCAGCACGTCGGCGATGCTTGGCGTCTTGACGGTCACGTCGGCAGGAGTCGAGGCCACCGGCTGCCCGTTCACCGCCAGAAAACCATGATCTTTCGCAAAGAGGCCAACCTTGTACACGTCTTCACGCGGGGTCTGCCACGCACCCCATGTGCGCGACATGAACTGGTTCTCGGACTCGTCGAACGGGTTGCAGCGGGATTGGGTGTCGTCAAGGACCGCCACACCCATGCTGGTCGCGGCGGCGCTCCACAGTTTCCGCATCGAGTCCCACGTGCTCGAATCGCCATCGGGGCGTGCACGCGTCTCGTAGAAGAGGCCGCGACCGAAGTTGGTCGGTGCCACTCCGCTGGTGAGCGATCCGCCGAAGAACAGATGCGCCGTGTCCTCTCCCGGCGGGACAGAGAACAAAACCATGCTCGCGTTGAGCGGGTGGGTGTAGATAATTTCGATGGGGCGCGCGTTGCCCTTGGAGTCCGTCACGCGGACGTTCTGCGAACCCGCAGCGAGGATGCCACCGGAAAAGAAGCGAACGGCACAGACCGCAACGTCGTTGGTGGGACGCTCGCCGGACATCTCCACCCGGTAGCGAGCGACCGCGCCGTCCGGCCAGGGGACGTCGCCCTGCGCGAGGATGGAGGATAGAGGATAGAGGATGGCCGGGATCAGCCAACGCGCATTCTTGATGGCGGATTCCATTCTCCATCTTCCATTCTCCATCCTCCCGCGCTTCACAGCACACCTCCCGGGGGCGAGGTGCACGCGACATAAAGCACGCCGTTCTTTGCGACCACCATGTCGTTGATCATGGTCGCCTTCAGGTCAAACCGCTGCGGCTCTCCCTTGGGGAGGCCGTCTGCATCGAGGGAGTAAATCGAGAGAAGCGACCGCGAGTTGGCGATGCAGAGACGGTCGTGGACATCGTCCACGCACGCGAGGCGAACCGGATCCACCTGTACGAACTGAGGCACGCTCGTGAGCCGACCCTCGCGCGTGAGTTGATAAATCCCCATCTCCGAGCCGCGGGCATTCGGGACGTACAGCTTCCGATGGCGGACGCTGACCGGCGGGGCAGAATTGTACTTGCTCTGCGTCGCGATCGCCTGTGTGAAGGAGAGGGCACGGCCATCTTCGGTGAACGTAAACACGATCTTGGTGGTGCCGACGTCGCTTCCATAACAACGCCGCCATTCCGGCACGCGCCTCCATTCCGAGAGTCTGATCGGGGTCTTCAACTGGAAATCGGATGGCTGCCGCCCCGATCTCTTCGGCCTGGGCGCGCCGCGGCGTGGAGGGGGCGCCGGTTGAGTCTTCAAGGTCTGAACCAACTCCTCGTCCGCAACCGGCCAGAGGCTCACCCACGCGTGGCTTTCGCCGAAATACAGGAATCGTCCCAGCGGGTCCACGAACAAGGAGCGAATCGCCAAGGTGCGTCGCGTTGCCCGGAGTCGCTGCAAGGGTTCATGGGGCATCCCTTCCTCGTCCAAGGCCAGCGCGGCAACGAAGGCAACGTTGGTATCCTGTCGAAAGGTGGCGAGCTTATCGGGCGTGGCATTGACGTAGAGCTGCGCCTGGGTCGGGTCCACCGCGATGTCGGTGATCGCGTACTGGGAACCCGGCAAGGGAACTCCCTCGACGATCCCATCGGCGTGTTGCCGGCGGCTGTCGGAAATCAGTCTGCCTTCGCCGTCGAGTTGGAACGTCGTCAACGCCATGCCGTTCGTCCTACCGGCAAGACCGACGTAGAGCAGCGGTTTTGTCGGATGCAACTCCACTGAACGCGCGCCGAGGACGGGGACCGGGATGACGTGGGGAGGGAGTTCCTGCGCAAGACACCGGGTGAGAATGGAGGAAAGAAGATAGAGGATGGCAAAGCAGCTTGCGCGGCGAACCAGCGCCCTCTTCCCTCGTCCATTTTCCATCTTGAATTCGTTCATGGCGCGGGAATGACACACCGAAAACCAATCGTCACCGAATGCGGCACCGGAGCGGGCTCAAGGGCAGCTTCGTCGGCATTCGAACGGCGCGCCCAGGCCCGTGATTGCACGAAACCGATGTAGCCCCAATGCCCGCCCTTGACGACGTGGAAGGCATTCGTGCCCGGCAACACGGCTGGGACAACACTCGGAGCAGGAACAACATTCGTGGCCGCGACCACATTCGTAGCGGCAACGGGCGGCACATTCGTGCTTGGTTGCGGGGGCAAAACCGTGACGGCCGTCCACTCATCCGCGGTCCATTCCGAGACGTTGCCGGCCAGGTCCATCACGGCGAACGTGCTGCGGTCGTTGGTGGTGGTGCCGCAGGGTCGCGTGGCCCGGTCGCCGCGCTCGGCGGTATTGGCGTTGTCGGGATTCCACTGCTCGCCCCATGGAAACGACCAGTTGTTCGTCCCGCGCGCAGCTCGTTCCCATTGCACCTCGGTGGGCAAGGCTTTGCCGGCCCACTTCGCGTACGCCATCGCGTCGTCCCACGTGACGCAGGTGACCGGATAATCCGCCGCATCATAAATCGGATCGGCGCTGGTGAACCACGTGCCATTCGGCCACGTGAACGCCTGATAGAACCAGTGTGAGAACGCCGCCAGCGGCACGGGCGCGGCGTGTTTGGTGGCGTCCATGAATTTCTTGTAGCGGCGATTGCTGACTTCGAAGCGATCCATGAAGAAACCGTTCACGAAGATGTTGGTCGCAGGCAGCACGTACTTGAAAAGCTCTTTCCCGGCGACGCGCACGTGACTGGCGGAAAGGTCGGCGCCGCCGGCAGGTTTCACCCCGGTATTGATCAACCCGCCATCGGCACCGGGAAACGATCCGGGCGCGAGCCCGATGATGCATTCCCCGGGCGGCACAAAAACCATTTCGGCGCCGTCGGTTTGGGAGATGTAGAAATCGCCCTGAGCGACGACGCCGGGAGGAAGCGTGGCCGGTTTCTGCGCGAGCGAAGGAAACGAGCACGACAGAAGCAAGCTGAAGCTGGCACTCCAAACGAGAGCCTGAAAAGCCGATGTTTGGAGTACAAGCTTCAGCTTGCCGGCCCCGCTCGCTGTTGACCCGTCTCGCCGCCTCATTGATCTTCCGCCAATCGGCGATAGTAGCGCTTCAACGCTTCCTCATCACGCTTGGGAAACTCCTCCTGCCGCGGGTTGAGGACGAGTGGGTTGGCGCTCTTGCTCAAGCCAACGTCGAAATCGAACGCTGCGCCGGGCGCGATCTCGCGATACACCCGCTTGAGCTTGTCGAGCGCCTGCTCCTGCATGTGCCAGAGCTTCTCGCTCGGCCCCTTGCGGACTTCTTCTTCGATCTGCCGCATCAAATCCACCCCTTTGAACCAATCCGCCGACGGCGTGAACATCTGCTCGAATTGCTTCGTGACTTCCTCCGCGCGTTTCACCAGTTGCGCCTGACGGTTCGCCAGGTCGCGTTTCAGTCCTTCCGCGCTCACGTCCATATCCTTCGAGCCCTTGCCTTCCTGGATGATGTCCGCCGAAGCAATGCCCGCGTACTGCGCGGCCTCGCTCGCTCGTGGCTTGCCGAGTTCGCCCTCGCCTTTCTCGTGGCCCGCGAGCTTTCCGCCCGTCGCCGTGGTCGGGTCGGCGCCGGGATCGCCCTCGACCTTTTCGTCCTGAACGAAGCCCTTCTGGTCCGGCGCGTTGAGTCCTTCGCCGGGCCGACCCTTCATGTCCTTGGCCTTGTCCATGCCGAGTTCACCGAAGGTCGGCCCCTGCCGTCCGCTGCGGGAACGGCCGCCGATGTTGAGCGACGCGGGCATTTTGTTGCCGGTCTTGCCGCGCATGGCATAATTGCCCATCGGCGCATCCATGTCGCCCACATCGCCGGTGTCTTTCATGTCGGTGTTCATCTCCATGAAACTCGTGATCATCTTTTCGCGCAGCCGTTCCTGCTGGTCAATCAGGTCGCCGATCAAGTCCTCCATCATCTCGGGCTTGGCGTCCTTCTTGATGTCCTTCGGGCCGCCGCGCGCGCCCTCGAACTGCGACCAATCCTGGTTGCGCGCCGAGTCCTTGCCGGGTGTGAGATGGTACTTCGACGGGTCCACTTCCTTCGGGTCGCGGTACTCCTGATAGCTGGCCGCCATCTTCTGTTGATATTCGAGATTGTTCCAATCGGCGTTCTTGATCTCTGCTTTCGCCTGCTCGGCTTGCCGGGCGGCGTCCTGCAAGCGCTTCAGATACTTCGCAATCTCGTCCGCCGCCATCTCGTCGGCAAGGGGTCGCTCCGGCACGTTGGTTTGTTTGCTGGGCGCAGATTTCTTTTCCGTACCCTCCCTGGCAAGTCCCTCGGCGGTCTTGAGCGCCTTGTAAATCGACGCCTGCGCGTCCGAGCCAACCGGTGCCTTCTTCAACTCCTCCCGCAGACTCGAGGCGATGGACTCGGCGACCTTGGCGAGTTCGCTGCGGATCATCGCGAGCAGCGATTGGAGGCTGTCCACCGCGTGTGTCTCAGCTTGCAATGCCGGTGCCCATTGCTGCGCGCGCAACGACGCCTCGGCGGTCTGCATCACGGGCGGGATGTTTTTCGCTTTGAACGCCGTGTTGAGATCCATGAAGACTTTCGCCGCGGCGATCTTCTCCGCCGAGAGACGGGCGGTCGTGTCGTCGAGTCGTTTCTGCAAATCGGCGAGCCAGACGGACGCCTCTTTCTGCCGATCAGCCAACTTGGTCGTGCCTGCCGCGTCGGGCGCGGAGGCATTGGGCGGCGTCTTGGTAACGAGATCCTGTTCCACGGCAAGAATCTTCTCCAAGCCGGCCACGACCGTCTGGAGGGCAATCTCCGTTTCGAGATTGGAAGCTTGTTCAAGCAACCCTTTCAATGTGTCCAGAATCACGTTCTGCACCTGGAGACTCGCCTGCAGCTTTTCGCGTCGCTCGGTGAGTTCTGTGAGACCCAAGCCCTGCGTCAGGTGATCGGCGGCCAGAACCATCTCGCGTTGGGTGAGTCCATCGAGCGCCTCGCGGATGCCGTTGAACACCCCCACCTCGATTCGCTTGCTCAAGTCGGTCGTCTTGACGCGGATTGTGATCTGGTTCGTTGCCGCGTTCTCGAAATGCTTCATGGTGAGCGTGGCGAAAGCGGCGTCGGACCACTTGGTGATCTTGTCGGCCTCAAAATCGGGCGCGATGGTCTTGCAGATGTCCACGTTCGCCTGCTGCAACTGGATCAACTCCGTCAGCCCGCGCTTCAGCTCCGCGGCGGCGAGCAACTTCGCATCCACCAAATCGCGTGTGGCAACCAGGCGCACTCGCACCGGCTGGCTGCGCGACGGCTTGCGTTCCTTGTCAGGGTTGAAGTCAGTTGCTTCGGCCACGACCGTCCATGTCTCGCCGACCGCGCCGAGATCGGTGACGGCCACGGCGTGCGCTTGCTCCATGTTGTGCTGTGTCTTGCTGCCCGGCTGGGTCAGTAAGACCTTGGGGGCATCGGCCTCGTTCTTCCACGCGAGCAGGCGAACTTCGCGCAACCCGAAATCGTCCTCAGCCGTGAGCGTGAGCGATTGCGCCTGATCAGGAGTGACGGCGATGTCTTCCTTGGGTTTGAGTTCCACCGATGGCAGCCGGTCGGGTTGCACTTTGAAGTCGCGTTCGATCGGGAGCGTATTCTTGAAACCACGGGTGTCCCGAAATGTGAGTTGGTAGGCGCCGCTTTGCTCGATTGGTCCTTCCCACTCAAAGGTGTCGGGACGACTCCCCTTCATCGTGACGCTCTTCGCAGCCGGCAGTGTGATCTCCGCCCGCGACAACGCCCTGTTCGCGCGCACGGTCAACCGTACCCGGCTGCCTTGCGGGGCAAGGACGTCGCCGTGACCTTCCTTCTCCGTTTTCTCGGGGAGACCCGTCCATTCGGGATACTGATAGCCGACGGTGATTCCCGCGATATCCGGGCCTTCGACAGCGCGAATGCGGAACCGCTCCGAGCGTGCGTCGCCCGCGCGAACGGAGTAGGTGATCGTCTGGCGCACATCGAGAAACGTGTGGGCGTACTTGTTCGGCGCGCTGGGAGAAAGATCGAGGTGTTGCCAATCGCCACCACGGGAGAAATGAAGGGTGACTTTGTCCGGCGTCTTTCCGCCCGTGGTGATCTGCACCTCGGCAACGCTGCCCATGGGGACTTCCATCGAGCCCGGCTTCACCTCGAGCGTGGTATCGGTGATTGGCTGGATGTTCGATAGCGGACGTGCGAGCCGGGCGGTCGCGTTGCTGAATTGCTTCGGGAACATCTTGGCGTAGCCGACGATCAGCACCGCGATCAACACAAAGGCCCCGAGCCATTGCGCGGCGCGCTTGATTGGCAGCGCCCGCTCCAGCGGTGGCCCTTTCTGGAGCGCATCGCTGTTTTCGGCGAGCGCTTTTTCGATCGCGTCTCCACGTTCCGTGCCGCCAAGTCTGCCCAGTTGCACCGAGTTGATGATGCGGTTCTGTCGGTCGCCGAGGCGGCCTTCGAGGTGGACCGCCACCGCTTCGTCGGTGTACGGCTGACGCAACGGCACCACCACGCGCATGACGAAGAGCCAGATGGAAAAAGACACGAACACGACGAGCAAGAGCAGCCGCACGGCCCAGGGAAGATGCAGCCAGTTGTCGAGGGCAGCCGCGCCCAGGAAGATTCCAAACACGGCGGCGAGCGCGATGCCGAGCCCTTCGGCGAGGGTCAACAGCCGCCAGCGCTTCCGCAAGCGGCGGATGTGGGCGAGGAAATTGCCAATCGAATCAGGCTCTGAACTCATTCCGTGTAACAGAGTAAACGCTGCATTGGACACTACAGGCTGAGGTTTTGTTGCACAAGATTGCAGCGCAAACTAGGTTTCGATCTTACGCGTCGCCGCCGGCGTGTTTCACCAGCGCCGCGATGGCGATGGAATGGATCTTCGTCTGCGCCGTCTCGGCCCGGGACAGCAGTATGATCGGCACCTTCGCGCCGACGATGATTCCGCCGCTCTCGCCTTTTGCAAAGTAGATGACGGCACGATAGAAAATGTTGGCCGCCTCGATGTCGGGATGGAGAAATATGTCGGCGCTGGCCACGACCGGGCTCTTGATTCCCTTTCGGTCGGCGGCGAATTCACTCAGCGGCACGTCGAGCGCCAGCGGGCCCTCGATGTATGCGCCGGTAATCTGACCGCGCCGGTTCATCATCGTCAACGCGGCCGCGTCCACCGTCGCGGGCATGTCGGGGTTCACGAATTCGAGCGCGCACAACGGCACCAACTTCGGCTCGGCGATGCCGATGGCGTGGGCGACCTCGATGCAGTTCTTGGCGATCTCCGCCTTCTGCGCGAGCGTGGGCGCGATGTTGATGGCGGCGTCGCTCATGATCATGAGTCGCTTGAAGCCCGGCACCTCAAAGACGACCACCTGGCAAAGGTGCCGACCCGTGCGCAGACCGGTTTCCTTGTCGAGGACGGTTTTGATCAACGTCGCCGTGCTGACTTTGCCCTTCATCAACAGATCGGCCTTGCCTTCGCGAACCAACCCGGTTGCCTTTTGCGCACAGGCGGACGGATCGGTCTCGTGAATCAACTTCGAAGCGGGAATCTTGAGGCCCACCTTGTCGGCCAGGCTCTGGATTTTCGACTTGTCGCCGACGAAGATGCCTTCTGCCAATCCCATCTCGCCCGCGAGCTTGATGCTTTCGATCACATCGGGGTCCTGTCCCACGGCGACGGCGATGCGCTGTTTGCCGAGTTGCCGGGCAGAATCTACCAGTTCCTTCAGCGACTTGAACGGCTGTTTCATAACGTGATGCCGAAAAACGCGGTGATGCTAGGAGACTGCGCCATTCACGTCAACGGGATTCAGGATTCCGCGCGCTCAACGGTGCTGGCATCGGCACTGCTAAACGGGCTGAACCCAATCGAAAGGAAATTACTCATGAAAATCAGATCAACGTCGTGTTTGTTCGCAGCAATGCTGGCGGTGTTTTACTTTTTCGTCGGACAACCTACCACGGGCCGCGCGGGCGGACTTCCCGTCGAGGTGCTCGAGCTCCAGACCTCGATGAAAGGAGCAGAACAGGAATACGATGGAGAAACACCGGTCATCGCCAAGGTCACCATCACCCCGGACATCCTGATCAACCTGGCTCTCGGACGACCCATCGCAAATCCAGTTGGCGATACCGAGGTGCTGGGTTTCATCGTTTGCTGGGAAGGTCCTCCCGTGATCGTCGTGTATGATACCGAGTCCGAAGAAATCCTCGCCACCATCGCCGTCGGCGAGGCGATCTATGCGGCGGATTCACAATCGAAATCGGTGGTCCTGGTCGTGTTCGACATTCAGGAGACGGGAAATGAGAACAACGGCCTCAGCGGCGGTTTCCTGATTCTGACCGGCGGCTCGACGAACGGCGAGGACGAGTGTCCCACGTCGGTTTTGGGCACGCTGGTCGGCGTGTTACAGGGCGTCACGACGGACGAATTCTCCACCGAGGAATTCGAGGTCATTATCAACAAAGGAAAACTCAGCGTGAAGGCGCCCCCCATCGGCGTCGTGATCGGTGGACCGCTCTAAGCGTGTTTGCGTTTCATCCTCCATTCATTGCGGACCGAAGAAACGCCGCCTTCGAAGGGCGGCGTTTCTGCTTTGGGAGCAACATTGTAGGAGCCGTTCCCCGAACAGCGAACGTGGAAGATCGCGATTCGGGGAACTGCTCCTGCGAGTGAAGTGCGGGCTTGGGCAAAAGGCAATGCGTCCGGCGGGAGTTGAACCCACAACCTTTGGCTCCGGAGGCCAACGCTCTATCCAATTGAGCTACGGACGCATCAACGGCGGCAGAATGGTAGATGGGGAATGGGAAATGGTCAATCAGTTCCCTCACGTCACCGGCTTCTTCCAGATCGGCACGACCTGTTTGAGACGATCAATCAAATACTGCGCTGCCTGAAACGCCTCACCGCGATGACCGGAGACCACGCACACGTAGAGCGATGGCTCGCCCACCCGGATTACGCCAACGCGATGGACCACCTTGAGCGAGGAGATCGGGAACTTCGCGAGCGTCTCGTCCATGATCTTGTGGAACTGAAACTCCGCCATCTCGCGATACGCCTCATACTCGAGCGCGGTGATGGGTTGTCCAGACTCCATGTCGCGCACGACGCCGAGAAACTCGACCACCGCGCCGCAATCGGAGGGAATGGCGCGAGCGCGCACCAATTGTTGCTGGTCAATCGCCTCCGGAGTAATGACCAATTCCTTCTTCATCCTTCCTTCTTCATCCTTCATCCTTTTATCGTCACCCTCCCGCGACCGGCGGCATCAGCGAAATCTCATCGCCCTCGCTCACCAGTTCATCCGCGACGGCAAATTCCATCCCGCGCGCGACCAATGTGCTCTTGGCGTAGTTCCGCAGCACAGGGTACCGTGCCCGCGCCGCCTCCACCACGTCCCCCACCCTCGCGGCAGCCGGCAACTCCACTTCGAACCGCTCGATGCCGGTGACACGACGAAACTCGGCGAATAGCTGCACCGTCACCTTCACTTCTTGTACACGCCTTTCTTGAGCACCGCGAGATAGGGCAGGTTGCGATACAAGTCCGCGTAATCGAGTCCGTACCCGACCACGAAATCATCCGGGATCTCGAACCCGCGAAAGTCGGGCTTGATGTCCACTTTGCGCCGCGACGGTTTGTCGAGGAGCACGCACGTCTTCAAATCGAGCGGCCGCAACGCGCGGATCACGTCCGACAGATACCTGAGCGTATGCCCCGTATCCAGGATGTCGTCCACGAGCAACACGTGCCGGTCCTGCACGCCCACGCGGAGTTGTTTCGTGATCGTGATCACGCCCGAGGATTTGGTCGAGTCGCCATAACTCGACGCCCCGATGCAATCGAGGTGCAATCGAATCGGCAGCAGGCGGATGAGGTCGGAGATGAACATGAGGCTTCCCGTGAGCACGCAGATGATGGTCAGCGGTTTTTCCCGGTACTCGATCAACACTTCGCCCGCCAGCCGATGCACCGCCTTCTCGATTTCCTCCGGCGTAAAAAGGATCCGTTCGATGTCATCCTCGAAGCGTTGGCTCATGGCGGGAAGAAGTTAACGCGATAGGCGCACTCAAAGCAACACTCACGCGACAGCCCTGTCTCCCGCGTTCGAGGTTGAACCGCCTCGCAGAGCGAATGGCAATGCTCGGAGGCTCACTTGGAGGGCGTCGCGGAGTATGCGCGCGATTTTGCCTCTGGGTTTGCGTCGAAAGACTCGACGTGCAATGCCGGGTGGTTCCATGATCTCGGTAAAGCGTTGAAGCTCGCGTCGCTGTCGGTCACGATCACGACATGGATGAAGTCCGCGTCCACGCTCACTATCCCCGGACTATCGAACCGGCGCGTCCCCTTTCCCATCAATGAACGTCTGCAGCCAGAGTTCGAGTGTCACCAGCGCCCAGATGCGGAGGCCGTAGTCTTCGCGGCCGGCAAGGTTGTCGTCCCAGATTTTGTTCACCATGGCCGGATCGAGAAAGCCTCGTTTCAGCAAGTGCGATTCTCCGATCAACTCGCGAATGCGCTCGCGGTACTCGTTGCGAATCCACGCGCGCACAGGGCCGCTGAATCCCGCCTTGCGTCGGCGCAGGATCGAGCGCGGCAGAACCGGCTCGAGCGTCCGGCGCAGGATGTATTTCTGCTGCAGACCCTGCACCTTGAGCGTATCGGGGATTGAGAATGCGAGTTCGACGAACCGATGGTCGAGCATCGGAATGCGCACCTCAACCGAGCTGGCCATGCTGGCTTTGTCGGAGTAGGCGAGATTGAGAAAGGGCAGGAACGTCTTGAGATCGAGATAACAGATGCGATTGAGGGGCGATAGCTTGGAAGCACGACGCAGGCAGCGCAGGTGCGTGCCATACAGTTCCTCGCGGCCCACGGCCTTTCCGAGCAACTGGCTCACCTCTTCGGGCGTGTAGTACGAACAGAAGCCGAGGTAGGAGTCCTCGAAGGCGAGGTCGGCGCTGCGGAGAAACTTTTTCAGGTTGCGCGTCGGCGCGTACATGCGGGTGCGACTCGCGACGCTTTGCGTGGCAACATGGCCGCCCAGCAACCGACGCAGCTCGGCCGGCAATCCCCGATACTGCAATGCCAGTTTCGCCGCGAGGTGTCGCGGATAGCCGGCAAACAATTCCTCCCCGCCCACGCC
Organism: uncultured Verrucomicrobiota bacterium; assembly: GCA_964582645.1. GTDB lineage: Bacteria > Verrucomicrobiota > Verrucomicrobiia > Palsa-1439 > CAZOTB01 > CAZOTB01. Next base: position 51,717 of record CAZOTB010000006.1, read on the forward strand.
CGCGAGCATCACCGTCGCCTTCTTGCGCGCCTCGCGACAGATGAGATAGGTCGAGATGGCGGCGGGATCGGCGATTGGCTCGTCAAGATGCCACACCAGTTTCGGCCAGATGTCGAACCCGCCCGGGTCGAGGATGATCTCGTTGTAATCGAGCGGTTGGTTCAACTCCGCGGCAACGCGCGCGAACTTCACGTCGTCGGGAATGATGTCGAGCTTCAGGTCCTGCGAACGAAACCCGACCGTGTACGTGATGATGGGAGTGGTGAGTTCGCGGCGCATCAACGTCAGGATCGCGCTCGAGTCCAGGCCGCCACTCAGGAAGGTCCCCACCGGCACATCGCTGACAAGGCGACGCTTGATGGAATTGCGCAGCAATGAGACGAGCTTTTTCTGATAGTTGGGCGTGGTGAGCGGCTCCTGCGGTTCGAGCGGCACATCCCACCACTCGCGGATTTCGACGTGGCCATCCTTCCATTTGAGCCAGTGCCCCGGCGGGAGCTTTGAGATGCCCCGAAAGAGCGTGTCGGGATCGGGCACCCAGAGGAAACTCAGGTAGCGGCTCAGATTTTCCGTGGCGAGTTCGCGTCGCACTCCCGGCAGTTGCAAAAGCGCCTTCGCTTCCGACGCGAACGCGATCCCGGCATCCGGCAGGCTTGCGTAGTACAACGGTTTCTCGCCGAGCCGGTCGCGAGCGAGGAACAGGGTGTGTTCCTGCTTGTCCCAGATGCCGAACGCAAACATGCCGTTGAATCGGTCCAGACACGACGCGCCCCATTGCCGGTAGGCGTACAACAACACCTCGGTGTCGCAGGTCGAGCGGAACTGAATCCCCCGAGCAGCGAGGACGTCACGGACATCCTGAAAGTTGTAGATCTCGCCGTTGAACACGATCCAGTAGCGCCCGCTGTCGTCCGACATGGGCTGATGTCCCGCGGCGGACAGATCGAGGATGCTCAGTCGCCGATGCCCGAACCAGACGTGGTAGTTCGCGTTGCGGAAATGCTCGACGCCGGCGTCATCCGGGCCGCGGTGCTGAAGCATCGACAACGCGGCACGGAAGGTCTGCTCTTCCGTGTTGCTGCGTGTGATCCAACCGAGAATGCCGCACATGATTCAATTCTGACTCCAGAAAAGATTAGCCGGGAACGCAGGGGACAGAAAGCGCAAAGATCGAAGGAGATGCCGGGTTCGGGACTATGTGGTCGCCGATCATCCGGCAGCCTCGGCATCGGTCATCTGAAACTCGCGCGGACGCCGGGGCAGGTTGGCAATGAGAAATGTGAAGAACAGCACCGATGGCCACAATTGGAGGAGTAATCGCTCCATGACGGGCGGGAGCCACCGCTCGATCCCTGAACCCGCGTCTGCAGGGGCGACCAACGAGCACGCCACGATTCCGCCCCAGCTAAACAGCAGGAATACGCAGAACGCCATCACGTCCGTCCTGTCCGACTCGCCCACCACTTTTCCGCAAACGAGAATCAGCACCACCAGCACCGCGACGGCCCCCCCGCTGAAGGAGACGACGGTCTCGACGAAAGTCCGCACGATCAGGAGCAACCGGATCGGTTCGGCCAGGCTTTGAACAACCCCGCTCGGCTGTGGCGCGGCAAAGAGGAACTGGAGCTGCGGCAACCCGAGATTGAAGTGAAGCGCGACCAGAATCGGCGGCAGCAGACCGGCAGCCAGGCATAGCGCTTCGCGAATAAACGCCGTCCAACCATTTGCCGCCACCACCATGATCGCCCGCGCCAGCAGTAGTGCAAGCACAAGCCAGAAGCCGTCGTGTTTCGTCCACACCATGAAACCGGCGGCCAACCCGGCCAGCACGAGTAATCCCCGGCTGCTTTTCGCGCTGCATTGCCCCGAGAGATGCAACAGGATGAACACCGACAGCAGGAAGAAACCGACCGGCACATCCGCTTGTTGATACGCGCCGTGGCGGATCCACAGGGTGGTCCCCAGGAGAAAGACGCAGGCCAGCACGCCGCGGATCTCGCCTCGGAGCAGATACAGCGCGGTGACGAGCAATCCCGCGGCGCCGAACGTGAAGAACATCGCCAGCAGCGACGGCGCCCATTGGGTTTCCTTCCCCACGCAATGCCAGACGCGCGCGATCGAACACGGGAGCAGCATCGGCGATGAAGCACTCTCCAGGAGCGGACTGAATACGTTCTGCCAATGTTGGCCTCCCCGGTAGAGGAACGCAGCGCGCAAGTTCCAGTTGCCCAGTGCCTCCCAACCACCGCTCGAATGGTTGATGGTCCAAAAAGCGAAATTGATCACCGCCAGCGAAAGGACGAAACAAAGCCCGCCCCACAGCAGATGCGAAAGCAGCGAGCGGGGTTCGACGGGATACCGAAACGGGCTGTCGGTGGCAGGCGTTCGCACCACGAGTCGCCACACGAGAAAGACCGACACGATCACGGTCAGCGCGATCTCCACGAGCAGGAACATCGGCCTCCATGATCCGGCGACCTCGAGATACAGGAGCAGAATCATCGAGGAAAATCCCAATGCCAGGCCAAGCGCCAGGATCACCTTGAACGGAAACGGCGGTTGAAAGGAGTTCTCCTTCGGCCACAGAATCCATACGAGCAGCAGCGAGGGAAGCAGCGGAAGCAAGACCCAGAGTATGCCGAGGAGGATCATTTGGTGCGTGCGCGAAACAACGCGACCCCATTTCCGTAATCGGAAACGAGTGCCCGCACCGCGTTCGTGGCAAGCTCGGGCGGGATTGTTCCCGATTTGAAGTTCCCGACGGCGATGGGCGGTTTCTGGCCGCGAGTCAACACCACGGGTGCGAGCACGTACTGCGTAAACGCGAAATGGGAGGCAGAACCGGTATCCGAAACGTACCCAACCACACGTTTGGGATCCAGCTCGGCCCGGATCTTTGCGAAGCGGCGTTTGTACTTCGCGAGTTCATTCCATGGGTCGTAATACGCGATCTCGCTCTCCGGGTACGGGCTGGAGTACCGTTTCGCCTCCCGCCCGAACAGGATCAGGTTGGAAACCAGCGCGAACGAACCCACCAGAAAAATGGCCAGGACGCGACGGACGGGCAGATCAAGTTTCATGACGCGGCGGCGAGCATAGCTGGTGTGCGCCGGTCGTCAAAGCTGTTTCCGATCATCCACCCGCGCAAGAATGGAGTGATCAATGTCCCCGCCCCATCAGTCCACGGAACTGGCTCGGGGACTTGCCGGTGACCTGCTTGAAGCGGCGCGAAAAATGAAACTCGTCGCAGAACCCCAGTGCGGCGGCGATCTCGCGGTTGCTCAACTTCCCTTCATGGACCATCTCACACGCGCGATCCATCACACGGGCCATGCGATACTGACCGGGTGAGGCGCCGGCAAGCTTGAGAAATCGCTTCCGAAACGTCTCGTACGACATCGTCATCCGCTTGGCCACGGTCTGGAAGTACATCGGCTGTTCTAGATCCGCTTCCAGGAACGCGCATGCGCGAGCCAGCCACTCAGTGTCGCCTTCCGCCGCCGGATCACGTCGGTCGCCCTGCAACACGTCGGCGAGAACCTGCTGCAATTTGCAGAGTTGGGCGAGAGATTGTTTCTCATCCAGAGGCACGCGCCCGGCTACCACCTCCTCGAAACGGCGAACCCAGTAATCCACCGGCTCGACATGATGGATCGGTTTCGACGGATCAATGAGTCGCCGCTTGCGCCACAATTCGATCATCGGGCCTTCAAAGACGATCCAGAACTCCTCCCAGGAACGGTCCGGGCTCGCGCCGTAGCGATGCGGGTGATCGGGAAACACGATGATGGCGTCGCCCGGTCGCAGCTCCTGGTGAAGCCCGCGTGCGTCATGATACTGCCCGAGTCCATCCAACGTGTACACGATGGCAAAGCTTCCCAAAATCCGCATTGGCATCAGAGGCGTGCCTGCCTTCACCTGGCTGTGGCCCGCCTGCGTGATGCGTCCCAATGGGCTCTTTGCCGCGTTTTGAAAGACAAGCCCGCTTCGCTTTCCCTTCTGCATTACATCCCAAATCGTACATGCCATTTACCAAGTTTGCCATTCCCTTTTCACAGTGTGTGTGGAATGTTGGCCGCATGAGCACGTTACAAGCAGTGGAACTTTCGGCACGCGGATTCAAACTGGACACATCGGAAAGCGCATTCGGAGAGCTGCGCAGTTCGATGGACATCATCGAGGATGCCGATGCGTTGCGCGAGCGGATGCGCCAGGATGGCTATCTCTACCTGGCGGACTACCTGGATCGTGACGAAGTCATGGAAGCGCGGCGCGTAATCACGAACCGCCTCTGGGAGAAAGGAATCTTGGACCCGGCTCGCGATCCAATGGACGCAATCCGAAAGCCGGGCATCGAGATGGGCTGGATGCCCGAGTTAGCGAAGGACAATCCCGCCCTGGAGAAGCTGCTGTATTCCGGGAGGATGATGAAGTTTTACGAGCATTTTCTTGGCGGCCCCGTGCGACATTTCGACTACACGTGGTTTCGCGCGGTGTGTCGCGGCCCGCAGCATACCACGGCGCCGCATTGTGACATCGTCTATATGGGACGCGGCACAAAACAACTTTACACCGCCTGGACGCCGATCGGCGACGTGACGCTCGAGATGGGCGGCTTGATGATTCTCGAAGGATCGAACCGCAAGGCAGACAAACTCAGGAACTATCTCGAACGCGACGTGGACACCTATTGCATCAATGGTCGTCACGCCCATGACATCGAATCGGGCAAGAAGACATGGGAATGGCCGGGTTGGCTTTCGCCGAATCCGGTATCGCTGCGCGAGAAGCTCGGGGGTCGTTGGCTCACCACCGAGTACGGCGCAGGCGACTTGCTGACCTTCTCCATGGCCACCGTGCACGCCGCGCTCGACAACCACACGAACCGGATTCGTCTTTCCTCCGACTCGCGTTACCAACTCGCCTCCGAGCCCGCGGACGAACGCTGGATCGGCGAGAACCCGGCACGACACGGTCGCGCAGCGAAGCGTGGACGGATTTGTTGAACGGCGCCTCACCCGATTTCCACCCGCCGCGCGCCTCGCCCGCCGAAATCTTTTGCGGTCCCGCCTGTCTGCCTTACAATCCCGTCCATGCCCACGGAGAATGACGTTCCATGACACCGACTCGACTCCTGCCGGATCTGTTCCTGTTTCGCGATCGCTGCAATGTCTATGTCGTGCGCGACGGCGACGAAGCGATTGCGATTGATTTCGGCTCGGGGAAATGGATTCGAGCGCTGCCAAAACTCGGGATTCACAGGCTGAAGCACGTGTTCCTGACGCATCATCATGTGGACCAAAGCGCGGGGCTCTTGGCGCGAAAGAATTGGCCGTTCACCATCCACGCGCCAGCGGGTGAAGATCCGTTTCTCTCGCCGGATGGCGTCCGCAAGTTTTGGGAAGCGCGCAAGCAGAGCGGGCCTTGCCCGCCGAGCTACTCCGTACTCCCGCGCGGCATCCCCGGTATTCGCCACGACATGACGGGATTCTCGGACGTGTTTTGCGGTAACCGACGCATCCGATTCATCCACACTCCCGGCCATGGACCCAATGCGGTTTCCGTCATCGTCACGCTCCACGGCAAACAGATCGTGCTCTGTGGCGACGCCGCCCATACCGGCGCCACAATCTGGCAACCCCATCATCTCGAATGGGATCATTGGACGGGGGCCGGCGCGCTCGCAGCGTGGGAGGGAATTCAGCGGCTGACCAATCTGGGCATGAACATGCTCTGCCCATCGCATGGGTCGGTGATTCAGCATCGCCCTCGTCAGATGCTGACGAAACTCGCCGGCAAGCTCCTCGAATTCTATCAGGTCAAAGGTCACATCTGCCCAGGCGAACGCGACTACTACCTCACGCCCGAGTTTCTCAAGTGCGGCGCGCGACGGATTCTGCCTCATCTTTACCAATTCGGCTGCAACAGCTACTTGTTGCGTTCCGATCGCGGCGAGGCGCTGGTGGTGGACCCGTATTCGGCTGACTTCGCGCAGGTGAGACCGTTGCTGTCGGAATTGGGCGATCCCAAGGTCACGGTTGCCACCGCGACGCACTATCATTCCGATCACAGCGATGGCCTGCCGCTCGCACGGCAGGAATACGGCGCGAAAATCTGGCTCCATCCGTGGGTCGCAGCGCCACTCTACAGGCCGGACAGTTCACGCTTTCTCTGGCTTCCCAAGGAGCCCATCCGCGCCGGCGCGCTCTGGCCGGAACGCTGTGTCTGGCGCTGGAACGAATACGAGTTCCGCATAGCACCGTTCCCGGGTCAGACATGGTGGCACTGCGCGTTCATGACGAACGTGGACGGCAAGCGCGTGTTGTTCGGTGGCGACAACTTCCAGCCCGCGTCGCGATGGAATGCCACGGGCGGTTTCTGCGCGGCCAACGGCAGTCGCTTCGAGGGATTCGTCCGGAGCGCCCGCCTCGTGTTGGATTGGAAACCGCACATCCTCGTTTGCGGCCACGGCACCTACTACGAGTTTCGCGCGAGCCAGTTCCGCAAGATCATCGCCTGGGCCCGACGCGCCGAGGCCGCCACAAAAGCCTTGTGTCCGTCGGGGGACTTGGAGAATGATTACTACCTCCACCACCCCGGCGACGCATGCAGACTGAGCCCCAATCGTCCGCGCCGAAAATCCTCGAGGACCTGATCCGCCAGGCGGAGAGCGCGGGCGCGAGCGACATCCATCTTCAGATGCTCTCAGGCGAGCCACTGCCGGCGCTTTCAAGCCAACCACTAGCGCGCCGTAGCCATGGAGATAGTAGATCGAGAGATGGAAGTTCTCGCCGCGGGCGAAAGGAAGGCCTTCAAACCAGGACAACAGGAGTACCCCATCCGCTCCGAGGCGGCCGTCAACCTTCCCCAAGGAAAGTTCGTGCTGAACCTCGACAACAAAAGCATCCGACTGGAGTGGAGACTGGCCAACGCAGACCAAGGAGGGCCGGTAGCACGTGAAGCGGTCCTGCAATAAGCACTCGAACGAAGCTCCGAGCCTGGACGTTGATCCTGTGCCTGATCTACATCGGTCTGCTCGCGGTCTTGCTGGCGCTTGGGTTTTCCTCCCTGATCCGCTGCGAGGAGAACCACCGCAATCTCAGGCGCAACGCCAACGACATCGAACGAACCTTGAAGGCCGGCGAACGCGGGCGGGCAGATGTGCGCGACGCCGTCGCAGCTCCAGAGCCTTCCGCCGATGGCCGCGTATTGCGGACTCCCCAGCGATCCGGCGAGGTGACGTCTCACTTCGACGGCAACACCGTCTGGCGCGATTCCGACGATCGCCACATCACGTTCCTGAAATCGGTGAAGAGTTCACAAATGTTTTCCGCCCCGCGCGAGCACGTCCATGCATGGCGATGGGAAGTCGAATTGGCCAGTCCGCAGAAGATCGTGCGCGTGCGCCCGTTGTTCACCTTCCAGGCGGTGCCCAGGTGAAACGGAAGTGAACTCAAGGCTCAGCGCTCATGGTCGTGATCGTCGTGCTGGCGATTGTCACGATGTATGCAGTCACCCACACCGCTGTGCTGCACCATCTGCGAGCGGAACTTCGACTGATCGAGACGGAGCAGGTCAAGAAGCTGGACCGTCCGTAAGCTACGAGGCGTCACCTTTGCCGCGAAAGCACTTTACCAAAAAAGTGGCTCACGTGAGCCACTTTTTTGGTAAAGTGGAACACGTGACAAGCGCGGGACAACAGCGTGCGCGGTGGGTTTGGATCAACGCGAAGGGCGCGGGGAACGTGCGGCGCGCTTGCGCCACGAATCGCTCTCGGAGAGTTCGTCGGCGCGCCAGGTCAAATCCATACGGGCGGCACGACGCGGCTTTTGGGCCGCCCATGAGACACCCATCTCGGTTTCTTTGGCTTTTTTTGCGCCGCCCTTTTTCATCGTTCCCTCCCTGAGAACAGACACCGCCCTGGTGGAAGCGTTCGATTTCAATGCAGTTTCGAGGCCATTCTCTGCCGTGCTCCTGAGACCGCACAAATACAACCGCCTGCCGCTACAGGATCGGGTTTCCTCGGAAAAACGCGCCTCGCGTGAGGACCTCGAAGCGCAGGTGGGTCGCGGACAACAACGCCACGAGGAATTCCCCGGAGGTGGAATGCCGTGACGCTTTGGGAGCATCGAGTAAGAGGAAGTTTGCTTCCTTGCCAACGTCGAGATTCCCGCAACAAGTGCCGGAGCCCAGCGCCTCCGCTCCGGCCAGCGTGGCCCGGTAGAATGCAGCAACGGGGGTGAATGGCAACCCGGCCTCGGCATGCACGCGCAGGAAGGTTTTCATCACGTGCAACATGCTCAAGCTCGGCCCCGCGGCGATGTCACTCGCGAGCGCCCAGCGGATACCGGCCTTGCGGATTCGCTCGATCGGCATGCGACCGCTTCCGAGCGCTTCGTTGGAAGTGGGACAGTGCGCCACGACCGCATCGGCGGCTTTGAGCATCGCGAGTTCGTCGTCGTCGAGGTAGATGCAATGAGCGAGGATCGTCCGCGGGCCGAGTAACCCGGCACGGTGATAGACCTCGGTGTAACTGTGGCAATCCGGGAAGAGTTTGTGCACCCACGCGATCTCCTCAAGGTTTTCGGCGAGGTGGGTTTGAACAAAACAACCGTGTTGTTTCGCGATTTCGCTCGCCCGTTTCATCAGCGCCATCGAACAGGTCGGCGCGAACCGGGGGGAGACGGCGTATTGTAGCGGCGGACGTTGACCGCGGGTGGTCCCTCCACCGCCGCCCTCCACGCGGGCGGCTGCAGCCCGCTCCGTAATCGCCATCGCTTCGTCCTCGGTTTGGGTCAGTTCCCTGGGTGCGTTCTCCGTCATCATCACGTTGCCGACAACAAAATGCCCAAACGGAGGCGTGAAGGCTTCCAGGGCGGTCTCGTGGATGGAGGAATAAACGGCCCCGACCATTGTCCCGCTGCGCGCAAGATCGGTGAAGCACTGGACCGCGGCGTCCCGCGCATAGGCTGCATCCGCAAATCGGGTTTCCTCGGGCCAGACATGCTCGTTCAACCACGGCAGCAGACCCTGTCCTGTGGCGGTGCCTTTGACTCGGTTCTGAACCCAGTGAAAGTGCACGTCGGTGAATGCCGGCAGGATCAGCGGCGCAGGGTTCGATTCCACAATTTCGAGCGCGCCCTTGCCGAATCGTTTCGTCACCGCCTCGGTCGAGCCGATGGCACCGACCTGCCCGGCGTCATTCACCACGAGCAGACCGTCGGCGTAGAGCGCGCAATGGCTCTCGCTCCGCGGATTCAGGATTGTACCTCGATAGGCGCGCATGAGAGGGCACTGTATGGGGTCGAGAGTGGGTAGTCGAGGATGGAGCGCGAAGACTTTTGCTTTCAGGGAACGGTTTGCTAGACTTCCAGCATGGCAATGAAATCCGCATACGAACTGGCGCTCGAACGCATGGGCAAAGGCGCCTCGACGCCCAAGTTGACGGAGGAACAGAAGAAGCAACTCGCCGAGTTGGACAGCCGTTACAAGGCGAAGATCGCCGAGACGGAACTGCGGCTGAAGCCCAAAATCCAGGAGGCATCTTTTGCCGGCAACGAAGAAGAGGCCGACAAGCTCCGTGCTCAACTCGCGAAAGATCTCCAGTCGCTCCGCGAGGAACTCGAGGCGAAGAAGGAGAAAGTGAGGAAGAGTGGTTAAGTGCCCACGTGCCCAAGAGTCTGAGTTTAGAAAAAGCACTCAAGCACTCAGGCACTTGGACACTCAGGCACTTAGACACTGAGCCACTTAGTCACTCAGGCACTCTATGCTTGCCCGCTCCTGGCTCATGGACCTTGATGGGGTCGTGTATCGCGGCAGCCAACCGGTCCGCGGCGCGGCGGAGTTCATTCGCTGGCTGATCGAAACGAACCAGCCGTTTCTGTTTCTGACCAACCACGCTGCGCGCACGCCGGAGAGTTTCGCTCAGAAGCTGCAGGGCATGGGCATTCCCGCCGAACCACGACACATCCTGTCGTCCGCCATGGTGACGGCGATGTTCCTCCAGCGCGAACGCCCGGGCAAGACCGTGTTCCTGATTGGCGAAGAAGGTCTGCGTCACGCGTTGGCGGGGGCCGGCGTGCAAATTGTGGAGCATCAGCCCGACCTCGTCGTGGTCGGGCTCGATCGCGGCATCCACTACGACCTGCTGGTGCGCGCGTCGCGATTCATTCTGGGCGGCGCCGAGTTCATCGGCACGAACGGCGACGGGTCGTATCCACTGGAGGACGGCCCCGCGCCGGAGTGCGGGGCGTTGCTGGCAGCCATCCAGGCGGCCACGGGAAAGACGCCACTCGTGATGGGAAAACCGGAAAGGTTCATGTACGAGGAAGGATTGCGGACGCTGGGCGCGACGAAGGAGCACGCGATCATGGTTGGCGACCGGCTCGATACCGACATCGCAGGTGCCAAACGGCTGGGAATTCGCAGCGTGCTTGTTCTCTCGGGAGCCACCAGCCGGTCCGAGGCGGATGCTTCGCCCACCAAGCCGGACGTCATCGTCCCCGATCTCGCTGCGTGTCGGGACTCGCATTGAAACCAGCGGACGCAAGCTGGCTCGGACATCTTTTCTCTTGTTGAAACTCCCGCCCAAACTTATACGATACGTGGCGCACGAGGAAACCCATGGCTGAAATCGCAAACAAATACAAAGAAAACGTGGTGGGCAAATTCTACGTGGACACGAATTGCATTGATTGCGATCTGTGCCGCGAAACGGCACCCGCCAACTTCACCCGCAACGAAGACGGGGGCTATTCCTACGTCTATAAGCAGCCCACCACGCCCGAGGAAGAGGCGCTCTGCAAGGAAGCCAAGGAAGGCTGCCCCGTCGAGGCCATTGGGGACGACGGCGACAAGTCGTAGTGCATCGTCCCCCCGCCGCTGCGGGGCTGTTTTATGCCTGGCCACACGGTTGAAACCTCCGCCAGCGTCGAGGATTACCTCGAACGCATCCATGAGTTGATCGAGGAGAAGGGTTCCGCCCGCGTGGTGGACATCGCTTCTTCGCTCGAAATCGCCAAGGCATCCGTCACGCGCATGGTGCAGAAGTTGGATGAGAAAGGACTCGTCGTGTACGAGCGGTACGGGGCGCTGGGACTCACGCCGAAAGGCCGGCAGGTCGCGCGCGCCATTCAGCATCGGCACAGCGTGCTGACCGAGTTTTTCCGCAAACTCGGCGTGGATGAAGCCACACTCCAGAAGGACGTCGAGGGGATTGAACACCATCTCAGCCCGACCACGTTCACCTGCCTGCAAGACCTGGTGCAGTTCCTCACGGAGCACCCCAAACTGTTGAACGAGTTCGTGGCGTACCGCAGCGGGACAGCGAAGAAGTGAACGATTGGTCCCCTGCCGAGACATCCCCGGCATGATGCTCATCGCACATCGTGGCGCCTCCGGCACGGCGCCGGAGAATACGCTGGCGGCGTTTCGTCAGGCCATCAAAGTCGGCGCTCTCTGGCTTGAGATGGACGTGTGCTCGTCGCGTGATGGCGAGATTGTGGTGATCCATGACGATACACTGGAACGCACCACGAACGGGCGGGGACGGGTGCGCGATTGTTCGCTGGCGGAACTGAAGCGGCTCGATGCGGGTTCCTGGTTTCACAAGCGTTTCAAGGCGGAACGAATCCCCACGCTTCGTGAGGCGCTGCTGCTGGCGAGACGAAGTGGAGTTGGACTGTTGATCGAGATGAAGCCGGGCACTTACCTCGACGGCAGGTTCGAGCGCGATTTGGTGCGATTGCTGGAGCGGGAGCGGATGATCGGAAAGGCGTTCGTCATGTCCTTCAACCATTCCGCCGTGGGACGAGTCAAGCGGATCGAACCCCGAATCAAGACGCTGCTGCTCGTCGCAAGACGTACTGCACTTTCGAGATTGCTGAGGCAGATCAGGACGCACCGCGCCGACGGTCTTTCCGTAGCCGCCCGGCTGGCGGATAAGACCCTCGCGAATAGTCTTCACGTCCACGGCAAGCTGTTGATCACCTGGACCGTGAACTCCCTGCGCGAGGCGAAACGGCTCACCGCGGCGGGTGTGGATGGACTTACGACGGATTGGCCGGAGCGGTTGGGAGGTCGTGGTTGAGTCACGCTCGGCGTTCGGCGAACGCCTCCGACAGCAGACCGCACTGCTGCACCGACCAAATTGATGTTTCCTTCTTCTCTCGCCCTCGCTAGAATTGCGCCCGCGTCGGCACTATGAAGCAGTCCACGGAACGCAGATCAATCCTCGTCGGATTCGCGGTGGCCGTCGGCATTCTCGCGGCCATCGGACTGGTTGCGTATTACCAGATTCACGATCTCATTGAGACCAGCCAGTGGGTGGCGCGGACGCACGCGGAAGCGGAGAAACTCGAGGCCATTCTCGCCCACCTTGCCAGGGCGGAACTGGGACGCCGGGGGTACATCATCTCAGGACAATCCCGCTACCTCGAACGCTACCAGGAAGCGGCGACAGCGACGACCAGGGACCTCGACGCCTTGGAGCAATTCACCCGGGCGAATCCATCCCAGCAACGCCGGTTGCAAACGCTGCGTCCGTTGATCGCGGAACGATTCAGCCTGCTCGAGCGCTCGATCGAGTTGCGCAAGAGCGGCGACGTGAGCGGGGCAACGAGGCTGTTTCTCGCAGGTAAGGACGACGCCGTCACCGAGGAGATCCGCAACCTGATCACCCTGATGATCACGGTTCAGGAATCCTTGCTCGCCGATCGCAACGCCCGGGCCACGGCGAGTTCGCGTCGAACATTCCTGCTCTTGTTGGTCGGATCACTGACCGCGTACGCCCTGCTGACGATCGTGTTCAGTCGCCTCGAACGGGCGGTGGTGGTTCGCCAGAAATCGGAGGAGGAACTGCGGCGGGTGCAGGAGCAACTCGAACAGCGCGTCGCCGCGCGTACCGCCGACCTGGCCAGGGCAAACCGCGAACTGGAGCAGAAGATCGCCGAACAGTCGCGTGCCGAGCAGTTGCTGCGGGAAAGCCAGTCGTTGTTCACGACCCTGGCGAGCGTCTCGCCGGTCGGGATTTTTCGCGCCGATGCGGAAGCCCGATGCACGTACGTCAACACGCGGCTCTGTCAGATTGCGGGCCGGCCTGCCGAGAGCCTGCTGGGGGAAGGTTGGCGCGACGCCGTGCATCCGGACGACCGCGAACGTGTGACCACCGACTGGCCGCACGCCACCTATTCGTTCCAGCGGTTCGAGACGGAAATGCGATTGCAGCGTCCCGATGGAAAGGTCGTGTGGGTACTGTGCCAGTCGGTCGCCGACCGGGACGAACATGGCACGTTGCTTGGCCACATCGGCACGGTGACCGACGTCACCGCTCGCGTGCAGATTGAAGAGTCCATGCATCAATCCCGGCAGTTGTTGCAGGCGACGATTGACGCGTTGTCGGCACACGTGGCGATTCTCGACGACCACGGCACCATCCTCGCCGTGAACCGGGCATGGCGTGACTTTGGCGCGCGGAACAATTTCCGGGACAAGAACCACGGCGTGGGCATGAACTATCTCCGCGTATGCGACGCTGCGGAAAACACCGGCGACCGGGATGCCGCGCAGATCGCCCATGGCATCCGGGACGTGATCAACGGGATGCGCACCGAGTTTCGACATGAGTATCCCTGCCACAGCCCTACCGACACACGTTGGTTTCAGGCGCGCGTGACCCGGCTCGAGAAGCACAAGCCCGTACGTCTGGCCGTGGCGCATGAAGATGTAACGGAAATCAAGCGCGCGGAACACTCGCTCCGCCAACTCTCGGGGCGACTGCTGAAGTTGCAGGACGACGAGCGCCGTCACATCGCCCGCGAACTGCACGATGTGACGGGCCAGAATCTGTCGGCCGCAGCCTTGAACCTGGGCCGGCTTCAGAAGCTTGACCCCGGGCTCGATGAGAGGGGGCGCCAATTGCTGGCCGAGGCGTTGGCGTTGACCGAGCAGGCGCTCCAGGAGATCCGCACCATGTCCTACCTGTTGCACCCGCCGTTCCTCGACGAGGCCGGGCTCGTGGACGCGTTGAGCTGGTACGTGGAAGGTTTCGCCAAACGCAGCGGGATTCATGTTGACCTGGTGTCGTTGCCGGGTCTGGGCCGGCTGCCCGCCGAGGTGGAAACGGCGTTATTCCGCGTGGTGCAGGAGAGTCTGTCCAATATCCACCGCCACAGCGGCAGCAAGACGGCGGCGATTCAGGTGGCGCGCGACAACGGCATGGTCCGGCTCGAAGTGCGCGACACGGGCGGCGTGACGATGACCGCGGCGCGCGATGCCGAGCGTCGCCAGGCCGTGTTGGGGGTGGGTATCACGGGAATGCGGGAACGAATGCGGCAACTGGGCGGAAGTTTGGAAATTGATTTCGGACAGCACGGCACTACAGTCACAGCCGTGTTGCCCATCGAGAAGAATGCGCCATGATTCGCGTGATGCTGGCCGACGACCATGAGGTAATGCGCAAGGGACTGCGCGGGTTGCTCGAGGAACAGAAGGGACTCGACATCTGCGCCGAGGCGACCAACGGCCGCGAGGCGGTCGAATTGGCCAAGAAACACCGGCCCGCCGTCGTGGTGATGGACCTGATGATGCCCGAGATGACCGGGCTCGAAGCCACGCGCCACATCCGCAAAGCCCTGCCGCAGACGGAGGTGTTGATCTACACGCTGCACGAATCGGAAAAACTCGTGCGCGACGTGTTCAGCGCCGGTGCGCGCGGGTACGTGTTGAAGTCGGACGCGGCGAAATATCTCGTGACCGCGGTCGAATCACTGGCGCGACACAAACCCTTTTTCACCAATCAGGTCGCCGAAATTATCCTCGGATCGTACGCGAAACCGTCCCCCGTTCCGGTGGAGCAGGCACCCGCGACGGGTCCGTTGACCGAGCGGGAACGCGAGGTAGTGCGACTTCTCGCGGCCGGCAAGAGCAACAAGGAGGTTGCCATTGATCTGGGCATCAGCGTGAAGACGGTCGAAACCCACCGCGCCACCATCATGCGGAAGCTGGAGTTGAACTCCGTGGTGGAGTTGGTGCACTACGCGATCCGCACCGGCCTCTGCCAGCCGTAGGCACCGGGTTTCATCTCGGTCGGCGTTCGGGGAACGCCTCCTGCAAAACGAAGCGCGGAGCCAGACCATTGTGTCCACCAGCCCGAGGACGTTGCGTCCGACTCCGCGCAGCTCTTTGCCACCCGCCCACCCGCGGGTGGCACCTCAACCGATCGTCAGAACTTGTACACGAGCGACGTGACCGACTTTAGATCGTAGCTCCTGCGATTCTCGTCCGGCTCGTTATCGAAGTTCCAGGTAAACACTTCACGCAAGGCGAGCCTCGAGTTGATCGTCACCTCCAGGCCAACCTCGGCGTTGATCAGAAAGTTGCCGGTAAAGTCGTCCACGGGTGGCAGGTAATCCACCTGTTCCCAGAACTTGGCGGTCTCGCTGATTTTTTGCTCCCAGCGCTCGGTAAAGCGGATGGTAAAGTAGGTGGAGTATTCGTCTGTCGTCTCTTCCATGACCGCGGCGGGCCCCACCTCCCCATTAACCCGCGTGCGGTCGCTCTTGATGAAGTAATATCCCGCTGCCGGACCCATCATGAAGCGGTAGTGAATGCCTGACACCGCATCATGGAGCGCGTCCAAGCGCACGGAACCGTACAACCTCTCGGTAAAAAGGTGATTGTACTGAGCTGCACCGGCAGCCAATTCGTTGTTCACCTCACCATCGCTCCTTCCGTAAGCGCCGTTGATTCCGAACCGCAGTTCGTCACGCTCCCACAGCCGTTGCGCCTTGAACGCAAGGGTGCCGAGCACGGTGTCGCTGTTGCCGGATGTGACGGCGAAGCCTGAGGCTACGTCCGCTGTCCATTTGTTGGTATCGGCGATACTGTCCGCAGCAAAGATGGGGTTTGCGGTCAACAGTAGTGCAGCGGCGGAAAGGACGGTCAGTCCGATGTCCCGCCGTTGGTTCGCGAATGCGATATGTGATTTCATATTCATCAATGTCCTTCCAGGTTATGGGTTGAATGAATGTGCGCGCATTCTTAGCCGCGCAACCTCGACGGTCGCAATCCAGCAAATTGCGGATGCCGCTGCAACTTCTTTCTGCGGCATCAGGGTTTTCCCGTAGGCATTGCTACGGGCAAACCAGTATCCCCCGAATACAGAATCAAACCGATTCCCACAGAGCGGCCGGTGACGCATATTTCTCACGTTCAAGTCGGGGAAGTGTCGTCCGACAAGATGCACGCCAAGGGTGCGAGACGGGGAATTCGGGAAGTGAGAAACCAACAGCAAACCTAAACAGGAGAATCAGACTATGGGCATGGTCAAAGAGTTCAAAGAGTTCGCCATGCGTGGCAACGTGGTGGATATGGCCGTCGGTATCATCATCGGCGGCGCTTTCGGCAAGATTGTGAGCTCGCTCGTGACCGACGTGATCATGCCGCCCATCGGAGTGTTGCTGGGCGGCGTGGACTTCAGCAAGCTGGCAATTACGGTGAAAGCGGCGACGGTGGACGCCGCGGGCGCGGCGGTTCCGGCGGTGGTCATCGGCTACGGGAAGTTCATCAACGTGGTCATTGACTTCCTCATCGTGGCGTTCTGCATCTTCATACTCATCAAGGCGATGAACGCCTTGAAGAAGAAGGAAGCGCCCGCGCCGGCCACGGCACCGACAACGAAAGACTGCCCGTATTGCCTGTCGGCGATACCGATCAAGGCAACGCGTTGTCCGCATTGCACCTCGGAAGTGCGCGGCGGATGACATTCAACCTCAACCAAGAAAGGAAACGTAACATGAAGAAACACATCGCATGGATCGCCACACCTGCTCTCGCTGCGAGCCTGATCTTGACCGGCTGCGGCCAGAGTGAGCAAACCCAACCGCCGGCGATTGAGAAACCCGCCGCGCAAGCGAAGAAAACGATGGAAGCTGCCAAACCGGCAGTGCAGGAAACGGTCAAGGCTGCCGAGACCGCGACTGAGAAAGCGGCCGCGGTCGCGCAGGACGCATACTCGAAGCTGGTCGCGGCATTCAGTTCCGCCGACGCGGACACCAAGAGTGCGGTCATGAAGGCAGTGGACCTCGCGAAGGCAGCGAAGTACGCCGACGCGCTCAAGGAGTTGACGGCAGTGGCAGCGAAGGCGCAGTTGACGCCCGAGCAGAAACAGGCGTTGAGCGATACCACGGCCGATCTTCAGAAACAGGCCGGATCGAGCGCCGTGCAGGGCGCAGTGGATAGTGCGACGAAGTCGTTGCCATTTGGCAAGTAGTCCGGTAAGGAAATGAAACATTCGCACTGCGAGAGGTAATAGTTCCAACAAAAGAACCAATCAGAAAACGAGGAGACAGCAATGAAACGAGACATGATGAAAAATACGTGCAAGCGCATGGTGGCAGCCTTGGTCGTGGCCACCGTGCCTGTGTTGTGGAGTGGTTGCGAGACCACCAATAGGGACGAGGGTACGTGGCCGCAACGGGACGTACAAACGAAACACATGGAGATCGCTGGCACACGGGATACGCAACCGACCGTGACCGCCGACGCGCCCGCCCCCGCGCCGGCGAAACCCGCCCCCGCCCCCAAAGGCGAATGGAACAGCGTGGCCATCAACATGGAGTTGGTCCATCTGACCAAGCGCGTGCCGACCCAGGCCGCATTGGGCGAGACGTATGAGAGCCATCTCATCGTCCAACCAATCGTGGACGTCGCCGACGTCGTGGTGACGGACATGATTCCCGACGGCACCAGCTACGTGAAGAGCGAGCCAGCCGCCCAGGCGGACGGCAAGAAGCTCACCTGGCGCATGGACACCATGTCCAAGGGCCAGACCGCCACCATCAAGCTGTGGCTGAAGGCGGAGAAGGAAGGCCAGCTCGTCAACTGCGCCACCGTTCACGCCATTCCGCACGGCTGCGTGGCGACCTACGTGGGCAAACCGGTCATTACAATCGAGAAGACCGGACCCGCCACGGCGAAACTCGGCGACAACGTGACCTACACGGTCGTCGTCAGGAACACCGGCTCAGCGCCCGCCAAGGGCGTGGTCGTGACCGACACGGTGCCGGATGGTCTCGTCGCCCCGAACGGCCAGAAGAGCCTGGCGTATGACTTCGGCGACCTCGCCCCGAACGATGCCAAGAAGGTGGACGTCACCCTCAAGGCCGACAAGCGCGGACAGGTCTGCAACGTTGCCAGCGCCAAGGGCAGCAACGTGGGCGAAGTCAAAGACGACGCCTGCACGACCATCACGCAGCCGGGCATTGACATCGCCAAGAGCGGGACCAAGGAGCAGTTCCTCGGTCGCAATGCCACCTACGAGATCGTCGTGTCCAACACCGGCGACACCACGCTCAACAACGTGACTGTCACCGACACGGCGCCCGCCGCGACGAAGATCGTCTCGGCCTCCGGCGCCAACGTCAGCGGCAACACCGCCACGTGGACGCTGCCCGAGTTGAAGGCGGGCGAGAAGAAGACGTTGGGCATCTCGCTCACGACGATGACCCCGGGCAACCACTGCAACGGCGTGGCCGTCAAGGCCCAGGAAGGTCTCAGCGCCAGCAGTCAGGCCTGCACGATGTGGAAGGGCGTGCCGGCCATCCTGATCGAAGTCGTGGATGATCCCGACCCGATCTCGGTGGGCGACAGCACGACCTACACGATCCGTGTGACCAACCAGGGCACGGCCGACGATAACAACATCAAGATCGTCGCCCGGTTCGACAAGGAGATTGACCCGACGAGCGCCAGCGGTGTCACCGCCGGCACGATCTCGGGCAAGACCGTGTCGTTTGCCCCGGTCGCGCGACTCGCGCCGAAACAGGCCGTGTCGTGGACGATCAGCGCGAAGGGCGCCGCCACCGGCGACCATCGGTTGAAGGTCGAACTGACCTCCGACATGCTGGGTTCCGCGGTCACGGAGGAAGAAAGCACACACGTGTACTAACCCAAACAAGCGCCTCGCCGGAGGGTTGGCGGGCAACCGCCAACCCTCCCCCGCGAGGGTCCGAGAGGGAAGAAGGAAATGACTCCGCGCAGGGAGAAGCAAGAGCTTCAGATGCTTTTCTTTGCCGACGACTCGCATGAAGCCCTGTTGTTGGTGGAAAACGATCCGTCGCCCGATTCCGCCTGCGCTTCCCGTCGTGCTGCCGTCTGTTGCGGCCAGGTGCACCCGATCCCGCGAGAGTGCATGGACGAGTTGCTCGGCGATCTGCTGCTTCCCCTTCACCGCGACCACCAGCCGCTAATGCTCTCCGATGCGACCACGTTCCAGGTCGCCGGCACCGTGATCTCCCCTGCCCACCGCGCCTTGCCCTTGCTTAAACGCGGTAGTCATCCGCCATTCTGAGACGAACAATCCAGAGACTCCTCAACCAGCA
>CAZOTB010000006.1:71195-75587 GCA_964582645.1 uncultured Verrucomicrobiota bacterium
CGCGGTAGTCATCCGCCATTCTGAGACGAACAATCCAGAGACTCCTCAACCAGCACGATCTGCTGTATGAACGCGCGCCGACACGATGGCTTGATGGCATCCCCATCGCCAACGGCGACATGGGCGCGATGATCTGGGGCAACGGACAGCCGCTTATCTACACGCTCGACAGCTACCGGGTCTGGGAAACGCGAACCCCCTGGCCCGGTGACGATCCACGGTTCACCTATGACACCATGCGCCGCCTGAAGGAGGAACAACGCTGGGACGAATACGAGGAGATCGCATTGCGCCGTCGAAAACTGCGGTTCACCGACAACCCGCCGCCGATCCCAACGCGGCTCTGCCTCGGACGCATGGAGATCGAATGGCCGACGCAGCCCACCGGCTTCCGCGCGCGACTTGATCTGTTCCGCGCACAGGCCGTGGGCGTCATCCGGTTCCGCGATGGCCAGGCGGCCTTTTCCAGTTTCGTCTGCTCGACTCGCAACGCGTTGCTCGTGGAGATCCGATGCGACTGCGACGTGCCGCTCCCCACCGTGCGACTGGCGCCCGCGCCCAAGGAAAAGCAAACGGAATTGCAGTTCCGTTGCTGGAACTATCCCGAGCCGGCGATCGAGACGACGCCGTCGGGCCAAGTGTAGCGCCGACAATACTCGGTGGGCAAAGAGTCCCGGATCGAAACAAGCGAGCTGCGAGCCGCCCGATGTTTGACGGTCCTGCTCACGATTGCAGCGGATGGCGATGCCCCGCATGTCAGCATTCCTGCGCTCAGAACCCTGCATGAAGCCGACTGGGCCCGATTCTGGAATCAGTCCGCCATCGTACTGCCCGACAGCCGGATGGAAAATCTCTACTACCTGGAGATGTACAAGCACGATTCCTCCTCGCGCCCCGCAAGTCGCCCGTCACGTTGCAGGGCCTCTGGACGACCGATGGCTCGTCCCCGCCTTGGCGCGGTTCGTTCACCGCCGACATGAACGTGCAGGAGAGCTACTGGCCGGTGTACACGTCAAACCACCTCGCCAGTGGCGCGCCGCTCTATCGGATGTACTGGCGCAATCTGCCGCGCCTCCGCAAGCTGGGCGAATACTGGTATGGCAGGCGGCTGGCCATCATCAGCGGCGAGCACGGCCCCGGTGGCGAGCCGTTCCCGGGCTATTTCACCGACGAACACTCGCCGGGCCTTGGGGCGTGGATTGCCCACCATTTCTGGCTGCACTGGTTGTACTCGCGGGACCGTCGCTTCCTCCGCGAACGCGCGTATCCGTTTCTCCGTGAGTTCGTGCAAGCCTACCTGCACATCATCGAGAAGCGGGCCGATGGGAAATATCACATCCCATTCACCGACACGCCCGAGTACTACGAAGGCGATCCCCGCAGCATGGGCGATGACACGACGTTCGATCTGATGCTCCTGCGATTTCTCCTGGGTGCGCTCCTCGAAACTCAAGCGGAACTGCCGGTGCCCGATCCCGACCGGATGCGCTGGCGCGAGGTGCTGGAGCTTCTCGTGGAACCGTCGCTCGTGAACGGTGGCCTCGCGTTGCGTCCCAACGAACCGCTCGCTCACAGTCACCGGCATCACAGTCACCTCCTCGGGATCTTTCCGCTGGGCGTTCTCGACGCCGAGCGCTCCCCGGCTGAGCGGGATGTGATCGAGGCGAGTCTCAAGGAACTCATTCTCAAAGGGACGGGCGAATGGACCGGCTGGTCTTACCCGTGGGCTTCGATGATTGCCGGGCGGGCGGGACAAGCGGAGATGGCGCACCAGTACCTCCAAACCTATCTCGACGTTTTCATTGCGCCCAACAGCCTCCATGTGAACGGCGATTATCGGAGGAAGGGATTCTCCGTTCACACCTACCAGGCCATGACGCTTGAAGCCGGCTTCGCCTACGCAGCCGCGATTCTGGAAATGCTGCTGCAAAGTCATCACGGCCTGATTCGTCTGTTCCCGACCTGTCCGTCACACTGGGGCGATGTCCAGTTCGTCAACCTGCGCGCTGAGGGAGCATTTCTCGTCTCGGCCCGGCGGCAAGACCACCGGGTTCGCTTCGTGGAGATCGTGAGTGAAGCCGGCGGCCCGTGTCGGGTGCGAAACCCATTCGGTGCCGAGTGCGTCATGGTGGGTGCCGCGTGACCAAGGCCGATCGAACGTTGACGGTGCCGAAGCGAGCCGCGTCGCAATGCCACTGGTTCGGCCTCAAACAGGGGACAGCATGAAGCTATTTCTGATGACAGACCTGGAAGGCGTGGCCGGCGTGATTAACGGGACCGACTGGCGGTATCCGACGGGCCGCTACTACGAAACCGCGAAGCGCCTGCTCACGCAGGAGGTCAACGCCGCCATCGAGTCGTTCACGGCGGGCGGGTTCGACGACATCCTCGTGTGCGACGGCCATGGCGCAGGCGCGATCAACGTCGAGCTGCTCGATTCGCGCGTGCGATTGATCCGCGGCTGGCGGAAGGACGTCTATCCGTTCGGCCTCGATCGCTCCTTCGACGCGATGGCCTACGTCGGCCAGCATGCCAAGGCGGGAACGCCCTTCTCGCACCTGACCCACACGGGCTGGTGGAATGTGAAAGACGCGCGCATCAACGGCGTTTCGATCGCTGAGTACGGAGACGGCGCGCTGTGCGGGGGCGAGTTGGGCGTGCCGGTGATTTTCGCTTCGGGCGAAAAGGCATTCGCAGCCGAAGTGGCGGCGCTGACACCGTGGGTCATCACCACCACGGTCCTGGAAGGCACGATCGGCGGCACGGGTGACGAGCTGAGTGGTGAGGATTATGAGCATTTCCACGAAGGGGCGATTCATCTGCAGCCCGCTCGTGCGTGCGAGATCATTCGCGTCAGAGCGAGAGAAGCCGCCGAGGCGTTTCGGGCCGATCTCGCCCGGTTCAAGCTGCCCAAGTTCGACCCGCCCTACCGGCTGGAGCGCGTGTTGCGCCCGTATCAAGGCCAGCCGGCTCGAACGACGCGCACCGAGCATTCAACCAGCATCAGCGCCTTGCTCAACCTGAGATAGAATCGAATCAGCACATCCGTGGTGGAGTCCCCATCGCATCACGCATGGTCAGCAAGACGTCCGATCGGATGTCTTCATGACCAAGCGCGTCGAGTGGGTCACCAGATCGTCAAACGAGTCAACCGAAGAGGCAGGATCGCAAAGCGCGCCGAAGCTCCACATGAAGCGCATCAGCCTTCAGCGCCGGATACCCACGAGGAAGGAGTTGCGCTGGAAGGATGGGATCGTCGTCAAGCAAAGTCAGATACTGCTGACACTCACGTCGGCACTTGCGCCCAAGTTCTCCTTCCAGCGCAGACGGCCGCGCCATCCGAAGCCTGTTCGGAAGATCGCGGAACTCATCGAGATAGCGCTCGTACCGGGGAATCAGATCGTTCAGTCGCCAGACCTTGGTGGCGATCTCCACGTCATCGACCGGCCCGAGCTCCGCGCTCTCAAACAGCAATACCCATTCGGTGAGATCGGTTTCCTTCAAGAGCTGTTTCCATGCAGGAATCACCGGATTTGGGGTAATCCATACGCTCTTTTGAAGGCAACCCATCCGTTGCCAGCGTAGTTCCCGCCGAAATGCATCCCGTGCCTTGCGCGCGACTTCGGGGAAGTCGAACACGACCATCCGCCACTTTCCGTCCCAGGATCGCCGACGCGCCTCCGCACAGGGCCGTCGGTCGCTGAGGAACTTTTTCCCCGCCGGACCGATCTGATACAACACGCGCTTGCCGCGTTCGACTTTCTCCAGGTACTTTTCCGCCTGCCATCGTTCGAAGGCGCGGTAGGCGGCCCGCATTTCGATGTGGCCAGCGTAGCGCGACATCCGATTGAAGTTGGGGCCGGTGGCGAGAAAGGCAAAGTCTTCAATCAAGTCCAGCACATCCAACAACACAAACCGCATCCGGAGTCTCGTGTTCATGTGTGTGATACTCTCAGATTGTTTATTCGGTCGCAATCTTAATCTGGTTATAAAGACGTCCGATCGGATGTCTTTATGGCCAGAGCGCAGCATGGCGTTAGCGAGCGGCGGATTTGGCTTCGCAAACCCGGCAGAGCGTGAGTAGATTTCGCCATGCCTGAAACGAAAGGAATTGCATGAGCCACGTTCGAATCGCGTCTTTCCACGCGGACGTCACCCCACCCATCGGTCATCCTCTGTGCGCGGGCTGGATGCCGCCCGCGGTGGGTATGACAGAACCACTTCACGCGCTGGGCGTTGTGTTGCTCGATAACGACGCGCCTGTCGTATTGTGTGCGCTCGACTGGTGCGAGATCAGCAACCGCAGCCACATTCGCTGGCGCACGACCATCGCGTCCGCGGTCGGTACCGCGCCCGACCACGGCTGCACGGTGAACTTCGCCCGCCGGAACG
>CAZOTB010000007.1:0-3071 GCA_964582645.1 uncultured Verrucomicrobiota bacterium
GATTACCAGAAGGAATCCCGCGCCTTTACCCTCATCGAGTTGTTGGTGGTGATCGCCATCATCGCCATCCTGGCGGCCATGTTGTTGCCGGCGTTACAGAGTGCGCGCGAGAAGGCGCGGGCCACGTCCTGCCTGAACACACTGCGCCAAATGAGCCTGGCCATCGCCTTTTACACCGATGACTACCGGCAATTCTATCCTCAGGTGGCTTATTACGACGACGCGGGGCAGTGGACCCCATGGTATGGTCAGATTTTCTATTACCTGCGGATCTCGAAATCCACCCTCAACTCGGATTACGCTTCGGTACTCTTCGGGAAGGGGGACTGGTACCGGCGTTGTCCCAGCGGGATCGCGCGCTGTCCCCTGCCCGAGAGCAACGGACTGGGCGGCGGCATGTATGCCATCAACGGCGCGGATTCCCCCGATTATGCTTCCGGCTTCTGGACGAAGTCGTATGGCATTTGCGGTGCACGGACCGACTGGTTTCCCTACCCGGACCAGACGGCCCTGCTACTGGATACCGAGGCTCTTCGCGTTTGGACCAGTTGTTACCGGATTCTGGCCGGTGCGCAGGATTGGGTTTCTGATATGCACAATAAGAGCGGCGGAAATGTCATCTACCTCGACGGCCACGCCAAACACCTCACCCCTGCCTTCATGCCGGTCGAATCAAAAATTTTCTTCGGCATCTATCCGCAAGGGCGCAGCACCGTTTCCCCCTGAGCCGGTCCCTGGCTCTCGATTTCGGCGAACACAACTGAGCAACTCACGACTTTGAACGCCAGCGACCAGCCGCTCCCCTGTTCGATTCTCTGTCACCCTCACGCCAACACCCGGTAGCGTGGCTTTTTCGCCTGCCTCAACGCGCAAATTGTGGCCCTTCGAACCATGAATCTTCGTGACTATCTTCGCCCAACCGCCGCGGCTGTTCTGGCCGTGACGTTGACTCTTATGAGTTGTACCTCGCCTCCACCGCCTGACAAGCGCGACCAAGAGGCTGCGCGTCCACCGGCCCCCATCACCAATGCGGCGCCTCCCGCGGCGGGTGAATCCAGCCATCTCCAGCCCGGCCAGGAGCAGCGGAGAAGCGTGAAACTGGCAGCCGGGTTGCACGAGTGGCAGGTGACGGGCGCGGGCAGCGGCTGGTTGAAGTTGCAGGCTGGCGACCAGAAACGGTCGCTGCGCGTTATGACCGAGCCGGCTCTGTACGGTTTGTTGTTCGAGTTGGCACAGCCGGCGGAGGTCGAACTCGTGCTCCAATTCACGGGAGAGACGAAGGAGCATTTTGATCTGGCCAGCGCGAACGTCGTCCCCGCTGATGCCGAGCGCCTCGCCGCGTGGGCGGCGGCCAAGGAAAGTTTTGCGCTGCTGGGTTACTACGGTACCGACCCGCAACGGCCCGCGCCCGGCGCGCCCGCGCGTGCAGTCACCGCGTTGGCGAAAACCGATCTCGAACGCTGGGCGATCCGGGAGACGGTTGTGTTCTACGATGCCGGCTACGACTCGCACTGGGTCGAGGACGATGCCGGCGTGGCCGCCTTTTTCACCCGGCGCGGAATACCGGCCAAGGGCGCGGTCGAAGCGGAGGCGTGGCTCAAAGCCCGAGCCAGCGGCGAGAAGGGCGTCGGCAGTTCGATCATTTTCACGATGGGCTCCGTGCCGACCAACATCGTGTATCCGCCGTTCGCGGATTGTCTGTTGGCGAAATACCTGCGCGCCGGCGGCCGGGTGGTGTGGCTGGCCAACGTGCCGATGTACGTCGCCCAGGGCGAGAAAGGTCCGCTGGTTTACTATGGAACGGAAGCCAGCCAACAGATGTTGGGAGTGACGACCGACCGGCAATCGTTCTACGGCTTGCACACTGCGGCGACGCTCACGGACGCCGGCAAGGCCTGGGGATTGGAGCCGGGCCTGACGTTGACCCGGCCGGTTCTCACCCGCAGCGTCACCGTTCCGTTCGTGACCGATCCGAGCGGCGACTATTGCGGCGTGGGCTTGGTCAATCTGCGGGCGGATCTTCCGCTGAGTGGGTTCGTCTTTGTGCCGGACGGGGCGCGGGCATCGAACACCAACTTGCTGGCCAATGTGTACCGGCTCGCGCGTTACTCGGGCGCGGCGGTCGCCGTGCCCGCCGCCGCGCCGCTGCCGGTGCCGAGCGTGCCGGTCGAAGCCAAACTGCGATTTGGCACGAACGATTTGCGGATGGTGTATCTGCGCGGCGAGTCGGTGCCGCTGGTGTTGCGGGTGCGGGCGCGCAACCCGGCCGTCAGCGAACTCAAAGTGCGCACGGCGCTACGCGAAGATGACCGGGTGCTTCGCGAGGATACGGTGATCGTGCCGGTGACCGAGCAGGAGACGGATCAACTGATCGGCAGTCTGGACTTGAGCGGCTTGCGGATGGGCCGCTACCAGGTGTCGGCGAGCCTCGAAGCCGGGGGGCAGACGTTGCCATTGACCCGCGAGTTGCGCGTCGCGCCCGCCGCGGACCACCGCGGGAACTACATCGGCGTCTGGTGCAACACCTCGCCGAAACAGAACCGCACCGAGTACCTGCTCGACGATTTGGCCGCGCACAATCTGCAGCCGATGTTCGTGGACGACAACCAGCAGTGGGGGCGTGACCTCGCGCTTTGGTACGGGTTCAGTTTCTCCACCCGGCGGCACGGTACACCAGCCACGATCCCCAACCCGCCCGGCTACGACGATTACCGGCGCGGGAGTACCGGGCAGGTGCTGCGCGTGATGTCGCTGGGCGGCAAACGCGAATCCAAGGCGTATGCGAGCCCCTTCCGGCGTCAGGCGGAGGCGGACGCTTTGATTCCGCTGGTGGCGTTCGACACGCTCTACCCGGCCTCGCGACGCCGCACGGTAACTTGCGATGATTACAGCCAGTGGCTCGGGATGGATTACAATCGCTTCATCGTCGAGGGCTTCCGTGCGCGCTACGGCATCGAACCGCCGCGTCCGCCCGGCACCGAAGATCCTTACAGCACAATAGACATCCCGCGCGCGCCCGGCATCATTCCCGATGATGACCTGCCTGTCAGCGTGTTCATTCGCCCGCAGGG